>NZ_CP150484.1:7398085-7499510 GCF_037997115.1 Amycolatopsis coloradensis | reverse complement strand
TCTCCTTGCCTACCCTCAGGGTAGGCAAGGAGGCCTTCACGGACTTCCGGCCGCCCTCACTGATCCGCGCTCATGGCCTCCCGATCCGACGCCGGGAGCCAGTGCCGCTCCGGATCGAAGGGCCGGTAAGCGGAGCGGACGTGCTCGATCAGCAGCCGCAGCGTGGGGTGCCGGTTCTCGAGCCGCCACAGCAGGGAGAACGGGTACACCGGCGTCGGGTCGACGAGCGGGATCTGGACGACGTCCGGATGCCAGGGCACGTGCATCTTCGCGCCGACGAAACCCAGCCTGTCCTTCGACCCGCTCAGCACCTCGATGTGGTGTTCGAGCCCGAAATTCGGGCCGTCGGTGTCGACCAGGATGCCGAACTCGGGGCACAGTTCCTGCCAGAACTCCGCCCATTCGCTGGCCCGCGCGTTGTAGGGCATCCACGCCGTCAGGCCGTCGAGTTCCGCCATCGCGACCCGGCGCCGCCGTGCGAGCGGATGCCGCCGTCCGACCAGCAGGTTCGCCGGTTCCAGATAGGCGGGCGTGCGGTCGATCCCCGGGGACGGCACGGTGCTGACGCGGGCGAAGGCGGCATCGACGGACTCGGGCAGCAGGGACCTGCGTACCGCGCCCAGGCCGGGCGTGACGAGCTCCAGTTCGTCGTCGTGTTCGGCGTGGAAGGCCCGGATGACCTCCATGGTCGCCAGCCGCGTGCCGAGGACGTCGACGCGCAGCGCCCGCCGCCTGCCGTGAAGGCGCTCGACGGCCTGGTCCGCGAGGCTGATCAGCGCACGGGCGTGCTTGAGGAACTCCTCGCCGTCTTCGGTCGGCTCGGCCCCGCCGCGTGTCCGCGACAGCAGCCGCACGCCGAGATCCGACTCGAGTTTCGCGACGCGTTTGGAGATCGCCTGCTGGCTGACCTCCAGCCGGATCGCCGCCTCGCTGAAGTACCGGTCGTCGGCCACCGCGACGAACGCGCGCACCGCGCCCAGGTCCAGCTCCACTGCGCACTCCTTACAACGTCTGGTTGTCGACGGCCGCGTGTCGCTTGTTGGACAACACCGGCACGGCTTGGGTCCAATCGCCGCGTCGGACCGGAATCGTACAACCGTGGGGAGTGGCCGGTGGACTCCTTCGTGCACCTGCACGTTCATACCGAGTACTCGATGCTCGACGGCGCGGCCAAGATCGCGCCCCTGTTCGCGGAGGCCCAGCGGCTCGGCATGCCCGCGGTGGGCATGACCGACCACGGGAACCTGTACGGAGCGGACGAGTTCTACCGGCAGTCCGTCCAGGCGGGGCTCAAACCGGTGATCGGCATCGAGGCCTACCTCGCGCCGGAGTCCCGTTTCCACAAGAAGCCGGTGTTCTGGGGACGGCGTGGCGACGGTGGCGACGTCTCCGGTGGCGGCGCCTACACGCACCTGACCATGCTGGCGGAGAACGCGACCGGATTGCGGAACCTGTTCAAGCTGTCTTCGCTGGCCAGCCTGGAGGGCTACTACCGCAAACCCCGGATGGACCGGGAACTCCTCGCCCGGCACCACGAAGGCGTCATCGCCACCACCGGATGCCCGTCGGGCGAAGTGCAGACCAGGCTCAGGCTAGGCCAGCCGGAGGCGGCGATCCAGGCGGCGTCGGACTACCGCGACATCTTCGGCGCGGACGACTTCTTCCTCGAGTTGATGGAC
Source organism: Amycolatopsis coloradensis (assembly GCF_037997115.1). Taxonomy (NCBI): domain Bacteria; kingdom Bacillati; phylum Actinomycetota; class Actinomycetes; order Pseudonocardiales; family Pseudonocardiaceae; genus Amycolatopsis; species Amycolatopsis coloradensis. The sequence goes on along the minus strand of NZ_CP150484.1, from coordinate 7,497,831 downwards.
CACGGCCTCCCGATCGAGCGGTCCGTGCGGGACGGGCTGCTGGACATCGGGCGCAGACTCGGGCTGAAACCCTTGGCCACCAACGATTCGCATTACGTCACGCGGGATCAGGCGGCCGCGCATTCGGCGTTGCTGTGCGTCCAGTCCGGCAAGACCCTCGACGATCCCGGCCGGTTCAAGTTCGACGGCGACGGCTACTACCTCAAATCCGCGGAGGAGATGCGGGAGTACTGGGACACGGAAGTGCCGGGAGCGGCGGATTCCACGCTGCTCATCGCCGAACGGATCCGGCCCTACGACGACGTCTACCGGCACGTCGACCGCATGCCGGTCTTCGAGGTTCCCGACGGACACGACGAGGAGTCCTGGCTGCGCGAGGAGGTCGCGGCAGGGCTTCGCCGCCGTCTGCCGGACGGGGTCCCGGAGGCGTACCTCGCCCGCGCCGACTTCGAGATCGGTGTGATCGCCGGCAAGGGTTTCCCGGCGTACTTCCTGATCACCGCCGACCTGATGAACCACGCCCGTCGCGTCGGCATCCGGGTCGGGCCCGGCCGCGGTTCGGCGGCGGGCTCGCTCGTGGCGTACGCGCTCGGCATCACCAATCTGGACCCGATCGACCTCGGGCTGCTCTTCGAACGGTTCCTCAATCCCGAGCGGGTCTCCATGCCGGATATCGACATGGACTTCGACGACCGGCGCCGCGGCGAGATGATCAGGTACGCCACCGAAAAGTACGGTGCCGAGCACGTCGCCCAGGTGATCACCTTCGGCACCATCAAGACGAAGGCGGCCATCAAGGACTCCGCTCGTGTCCACTATGGACAGAGTGGGTACGCGATCGCGGACCGGATCTCCAAAGCGCTCCCGCCGCCCGTCGCGGCGAAGGACATCCCGCTCGCCGGGATCGTCGAGCCGGACCACGAGCGGTACGCCGAGGCGGCGGAGGTCCGCGCGCTGCTGGAAGGCGACGGCGAGGCGGCCAAGATCTTCGAGACCGCGCGCGGGCTCGAAGGCCTGATCCGCAACGCCGGCGTCCACGCCTGCGCCGTCATCATGTCGAGTGAACCGCTGCTCGACGCGATCCCGTTGTGGCGGCGGGACGACGGCGCGGTCATCACCGGCTGGGACTACCCGTCGTGCGAGGCCATCGGCCTGCTGAAGATGGACTTCCTCGGCCTGCGGAACCTCACCGTCATCGGTGACGCGCTCGACGACATCAAGGCCAACCGCGGCGAGGAGATCGACCTCGACACGCTCGGCGTCGACGATCCGGCGACCTACGAACTGCTCGCCCGCGGAGACAGTCTCGGCGTCTTCCAGCTCGACGGCGGCGCGATGCGGGATCTGCTGCGCAGGCTGAGGCCGACCGGTTTCGGCGACATCATCGCGGTGAACGCGTTGTACCGGCCGGGTCCGATCGCGATGAACACGCACAACAACTACGCGGACCGCAAGAACGGCAGGCAGCCGATCGAGTCGATCCATCCCGAACTGGCCGGGCCGCTGCGCGAGATCCTGGCCGAGACGCACGGCCTGATCGTGTACCAGGAACAGATCATGCGGATCGCGCGTGACGTCGCGGGATATTCCATGGGCCGGGCCGACGTGCTGCGCAAGGCGATGGGCAAGAAGAAGAAAGAGGTACTGGAGAAGGAGTTCAAGGGTTTCCGCGACGGCATGGTCGCCAACGGCTTCTCGCGCGAGGCCGTGCAGGCACTCTGGGACGCGATCCTGCCGTTCGCCGGCTACGCGTTCAACAAGTCCCACGCCGCCGGCTATGGCTTGGTCGGCTACTGGACCGCTTATCTGAAGGCGAACTACCCCGCCGAGTACATGGCGGGCCTGCTGACTTCGGTGGGGGACAACAAGGACAAGTCGGCGGTCTACCTCTCGGAATGCCGTCGGCTGGGAATCAAGGTGCTGCCGCCGGACGTCAACGAATCGGGGCTCCGGTTCTCGGCGGTGGGGGACGCGATCCGGTTCGGGCTGGGCGCGGTGCGCAACGTCGGGGCGAATGTCGCCGACTCGATCATCAAGACCCGGCGGGAGAAGGGGAAGTACGCGTCGTTCACCGACTTCCTCGACAAGTCGGAACTGGTGGCCTGCAACAAACGCATCATCGAGTCCCTGGCCAAGGCGGGTGCGTTCGACTCGCTCGGGCATACCCGGCTGTCGATACTGAGGGCGCACGAGGAGGCGGTGGACGCCGTGGTGCCGTTGAAGCGCAAGCAGGCGATGGGCCAGTTCGACCTCTTCGGCCCAGGCGAGAAGAGTGACGAGGGCACCTCTCCGCTCGCGCACCTCAAGCTCGGCGTCGAGGAGTGGCCGCGCAGGGAACTGCTCGCGCACGAACGGGAAATGCTCGGCTTATACGTGTCGGCGCATCCGCTCGACGGGGCGGAACGCGTTCTGCGCGGTCACGCGCCCCGCCCGATCGCGGCGATCCTCGACAATCCGCCGCGCGAGGGGGAACTGGTCGTCGCCGGGCTCATCACATCCCTGGAGCGCCGGGTGAACAAGAAGGGCGAGCCGTGGGCGATCTGCACGATCGAGGACCTCGACGCGGCGCTCGAAGTGCTGTTCTTTCCCCAAGGCGTATGCGCTGTTCGCGGCGGATCTCGCCGAGGACAACGCCGTCCGCGTCAGCGGGCGGGTGAACTGGCGGGAGGACAAGATGTCCGTGTTCGGCGGCGGTCTCGTGCCGCTCGATCTTTCCGCGGCGGACGACGGGGAACCGCCGCTGATCCTGCACGCGACCGCCCAGCGACTGACCGAGGACGCGGTCCTCGAACTGAAGCGGACTTTGCTGGCACACAAAGGACGAACGCCGGTCCGGGTGAAACTCGCCGAGACGGCGTACGCGCTCGACGACTACCCGGTCACCGTCAGTTCGATGCTCCTTGGCGAGCTGAAGTCCATCCCCGGCATCACACCGAGCTGCGCCGCAGCAACCTGAGCTGTCCGATCTCGGATACGTTCTTCATCAGTTCGGAGTTCACCCAGGCGACAGTGTGGGCGAAGGTCAGCCCGGCCTCCTCGCCCCACGGATAGGCGGAGGGCGCTTCGAGGTCGGCGTCGGTCAAGCGATCCAAGACGGCCAGCCATTCTTCGTGAAGCCCGCGCAGCCATTCGACGGTGGATTCTTCACCGGGCCAGGTGATCTCCTCGCGCTCGCGCGGAGTCCGCCCGTTCGCGTGATCCAGCGCGACACTCCACCACCAGCCGATATGCCAGGTGAGCCAGGCGATCGTGGGGACCGGGATGGGGTCGGGTTCGGTGTCGGCCCAGTCGGGAGTGCCGTCCGGCCGGATCGTCCAGCAAAGCGCCGACGGCTCCCAACGGAAGTCCGCCGGTTCGAGGTCGGCGAGGTGGTATTCGAACAACGACCAGGTCAGATCGAACTGCCAGCGCGACAGTTCGGTACGCGATGCGGACACCCGCGGGATCCTTCCTCCGGGACAGGGCGGCCGCAACCGGTTTACCGTGCGGGCATGACTCCTCATGTCGCGCGGCTGAACGGCCGGACGGCGACCGCCGAAGAGCTGGCGCCGCTCGCCTTCGCCGGTTTCGCGCACTTCACGGCCATGCAGGTGCGTGACGGCCGCGTGCGCGGTCTCGACCTGCACCTGGACCGGCTCCGGACCGCCTCGCTGGAGCTGTTCGGCGACGCCCTGCCCGACGACCGGATCCGTTCGTACGTGCGCGAGGCGCTGGAGCCCGGCCCGGCCGATGTCTCCCTCACCGTGACGATCCACCAGCCGGGGGACCTCGAAGTCCTGGTGCGCACCCGGCCGCCGGCGTCCGGTCCGGCGGGGCCGCTGGCGCTGACGGCCGTGGACCACGAGCGCGTCCTCCCGGCCATCAAGCACACCGGCGAGATGGCGAAGACGTACTTCCGGCGGCAGGCCATCGGCGAAGGATTCGACGACGCGGCGTTCGTCGACCGCCGGGGAAGGCTGAGCGAGGCGACGATCTGGAACCTCGCGTTCTGGGACGGCGATACGGTGGTGTGGCCCGACGCCGGCCTGCTACGGGGAACGACGATGGGCATCGTCCAGCGGCGGCTGGGCGCACTCGGCGTGCCGCAACGGATCCAGGAGGTCACGCTCGCGGACCTGCCGGGCCTCGGCGGCGCGGTGGTCATGAACTCGTGGACGCCGGGGATCGCGGTGCGCCGGATCGGTGCGGCGCCGCTGCCCTCCGCCCCGGCGTTCGTCGCGGCGCTGCGCCAGGCTTACGAATCCGAACCTCTCACGCGACCTTGAAGGGAAATACGCCGATGAAGATCCTCGTGGTCGGTGCCACCGGGACGATCGGGACCGCGGTCACCGAAGCGCTCACCGCGCGCGGCCACACCGTGCTCCCCGCGTCCCGCTCCGGTGAGATCAAGGTGGACGTCGAGCAGCCCGCCACGTTCGACGCGCTCTTCGCCGCCGAGCCGGGGATCGAGCACGTCGTATGCTGTGCGGGGAGCGGCTCGCTGGTGCCGGTCGACGACGGCACCGACGAAGAGTTCACCCAAGGGCTGCAAGGAAAACTGCTGGGGCAGGTATTACTGCTGCGGCGCGCGATCCCGCGTCTGCCGGACGGCGGCTCGATCACCCTGACCGCCGGCCGGATCCCCGAGACGTTGCGCGGCAGCGCTTTCGGAGTCCTGACCAACGCCGGTCTCGAAGCGTTCATCGCCGCGGCAGCCCGCGAGCTGCCCCGCGGTCTCCGGGTCAACGCCGTCAGCCCCGGCTGGGTGAGGGAAACCCTCGCCGCACTCGGCGAACCGGAAGGCGGCACCCCGGCGGCCGACGTCGCGCGGAGCTACGTCGAGGCCGTGGAGAACGCGGACCTCACGGGGCGCACGCTGGTGCCGTAACTCGCTTGACCGCGCTGCCACAGTGGACAGTCGTGACCACCCATGACAAGGACAGACAGGAATTCCTCCGGCTGACCGGGCTCGCGACGCCGATGGCGTTGCGGGTCGCCGTGACCTTGGGACTACCGGACAGGTTGTCCGGGCAAGGCGCGGCCGTCGACGATCTGGCGGCGGAGCTGGGCCAATCTCCGCTCGCTCTCGGCCTGTTGCTCGGACATCTCGCGACCCTCGGCGTCGTCGAGGCGACTCCGACCGGCTACCGCACCACCGACTATGGAGCGAAACTCCGCGCCGACGCCGGAAACGGTCTGGCCGGGCTCCTGGACATGAACGCCGCCGGCGGGCGGGGCGAGCTGGCGTTCGTCGAACTCGCGCACAGCATCGCCACCGGTCAGGCGGGGTACGTCCGCCGCTACGGCAAGGACTTCTGGACCGATCTCGCCGAGCAGCCCCATCTCCGGGAGACGTTCGACCGGCAGATGACCCAGCGGTTCCTGACGCAGGTGCCGAGGTTCGTCTCCGGGTTCGACTGGTCCCGGTTCGGCACGCTCGTCGACGTCGGCGGGGGTCACGGCAGCCTGCTCGCCGCGATCCTGAAGGCCAACCCCTCGATGCGCGGCCATCTCGTCGACCTCGCGCCGACCGCGACGGCCGCGGAACAGGAACTGCGCGCGCAGGGCCTCGAAGACCGCGTCGAGGTCACCGCGGGCAGCTTCTTCGACCCGCTCCCGGCCGGCGCGGACGCCTACCTGCTCTCCGACATCCTCCACGACTGGGACGACGAGCACGCCCAGCACATCCTGGCCCGCTGTGCCGAGGCGGCCGAGCCCGGAGGCCGGGTCCTCGTCATCGAGGCGGTCGGCGGGATCGGGGCGCAGACCGAGTGGGACCTGGTGATGCTCGTGCTCTACGGCGGCCGCGAGCGGCGCCTCGACGAACTTCGCGAGCTCGCCGCCGCGCACGGACTGGTCTTCGACTCCATCACCACGCTGACCGAGGAGCGAAGCCTGCTGGAGTTCCATCGCGAAGATATTCCTTGACAAGAATATTCGACTGCATGAATACTTCCGGCATGGAGCAGATCGCAGCAGCACTGGGAGACGGGGCGAGGCGGCGCATCGTCGAGCTTCTCGCCGAGCGGCCCCGGTCCGTCGGTGAGCTCGCCGAGCTGACCGGTCTGCGGCAGCCGCAGACCACCAAGCACCTGCAGACCCTCGCCCGCGCCGGCCTCGTGACGGTTTTCCCGCTGGGGCAGCGCCGGGTCTACGCGGCCGAAGCGGGCCCGCTGAAGGACTTCGATGAGCGGCTGCGGACGCTGATCGCGACCATCGAGGCGAACGAGGGCGAGCGAGACGTCCTCACGCGCTATCAGGCCGCGATCTCCGCGGACGCCGCCTCCGCGAAGCAGGACCGGTGGGCGGACGGGCGGGCGTTCTCGTTCGACCGTCTGCTCGCCGCTTCGCCGGACGCAGTCTGGCGGCATTGGATCGAGCCCGCGCTGCTCGCGTCCTGGTGGGCGCCGCCTTCGATGACCGTCACCGACTGCGTCATCGAGCCGCGGGCCGGGGGCCGGGCCGTACTCGACTACCGCGACGCGGAAGGGCGATACCGCTCCGCGGGCGAGGTCCGCGCCGCGACCGAACCCGAACACCTCGAATTCGGCCTCTCGGTACTGGACGCCAAGGGGGACGTCTTCTTCACCGGTCACTACGACGTGAAGTTCGCCGAGGCGCCGGGCGGGACCCGGCTCCGGCTCGATCTGCGCATCACCGAAACGGCCGTCGAGGCGGTCCCCTTCATCGCCGGGATCGAAACCGGCTGGGGTCAGGTGCTCGACAACCTCGCAGCTCGGCTCACTCACGAAAAGGACTGAACGACATGACGAACCCGACCGGCCGCCGCGTCACCGCGAACATCAGCCTCACCCTCGACGGCCACTACAGCGGCCCCGGCGGACCGGGCGACATGGGCGCGATCGTCTCGTACGCCACGACCGACGTCGCCCGTGCCCACCTCGCCCGCATCCACGAAAAGGCGACCACCGCGGTGCTCGGCAGGCTGAACGCCGAAGGATTCCTGGGCTTCTGGCCCACCATCGCCGCCGACGAGAACGCCGACCCGCGCGACCGCGCCTACGCGAAGTGGCTGGTGGACGCCGAAAAGGTCGTCTTCTCCACGACACTGACCGAAGCGCCCTGGGACCGCGCCCGCGTCGTGAACGCCCCCGTCGCCGACGTCATCGCCGGCCTGAAGGCGAACGGGGAAGGCGACATCCTGGTCAACAGCAGCGCCAGCGTCATCAAGGCCCTGCTCGCGGACGACCTGATCGACCGGCTGTACCTGATGATCTGCCCCGAGATCACCGGCGGCGGGCAGCGGCTGTTCGTCGACGGCCTGCCCGCGTCGAAGTGGGCGCTCGCTTACCAGGAGGCCGGGGAACTGGGGGAGATGGCGCTGGTCTACGACCGGGTGCTCAGTTGCTCACAGTGAAGTAAGATTCAATCTAAGTAAGATTCGATCATACTTAGATGAGGTCAAGGTTTCATGAGGTTTCAAGGACGTACGACCGATCTCGCTCTGCTGGACAGGCAGCTGCGGGTGGTCCGTGACGCGCTCGCCACCACTCCTGGGCAGGCCGTAATCGTCACCGGCCGTCGTCGAGTGGGGAAGTCGCGGCTGGTCCAAGAGTTCTGCGACCGCTCGGGCGTGCCGTACGTCGTGTTTCAAGCCTCTCGTGGACGTAATCCGGCGGCCGAGCGCGTCGACTTCGCCGCCGCGCTCGCCCAGTCCGGACTGCCTGGCGCGGATCTCGTCGCCGGCGCGACCGGTGCCGATTGGAACCAGGCCTTGCGTGGCCTGGCGGTCGCCGTTCCCGAGCACGAGCCGAGCATCGTCGTCCTCGATGAGGTGCCCTGGCTTGTCGAGCAGGACAGTGAGTTCGAAGGCGCCCTTCAGACCGTATGGGATCGGTACCTGTCCGCGAAGCCGGTGCTTTTGCTGCTCGTCGGCAGTGATCTGTCGACGATGGAGGCCCTCCAGGAGTATGGCCGCCCGTTCCACGGCCGTGCCGCCCGCATGCTCGTCCGCCCCCTCGATCCTGGTGACGTCCAGGAGATGACCGCGCTCGATTCGGCTGAGGCGATCGACGCCTTTCTGATCACCGGGGGTTTTCCCGAGATCGTCCAACGCTGGAAACCGGCCACCGATCGAGTGGCGTTCTTGCGCGACCAGCTCGCGGACCCGCTCTCGCCCTTGTTGATGGCCGGCGAGCTTTCCCTGCTCGGCGAAGTTCCCGAGCCGTCACACAGCCGCTCGGCCTTGGAGGCGATCGGAACCGGCGAACGCACGTTCAGCACGATCGCCAACCGGATCGGCGCCGGCGATCCGATCCCTTCAGGCACTCTCGCGCCGATCCTCAGCGTGCTGACGGCCAAACGCATCGTCGCCGTCGACACCCCCTTGGCCGTTCGCCCCGACACCAAGAACAAGCGCTACCGGATCGAAGACTCGTACCTGCGGTTCTGGCTCACCTTCTTGCAGCGGGGAATCGCCGAGGTCGAACGTGGCCGCGGCGATCTGGTGGCCGCGCGGATCGAGCGATCATGGACCTCTTGGCGTGGCCGAGCCGTCGAGCCGGTCGTTCGTACCGCGCTTGCCCGGCTGTTGCCTGACGAGCGGCTCCCTGGAGCCGAGTTCGTCGGCGGTTGGTGGAACCGGCAGAACAACCCGGAGATCGACCTGGTCGGCGCCGATCGTGAGCGACCCGCGGCGACCCGCATCGCGTTCACCGGATCCATCAAGTGGCTGGAAAACGACTTCTTCGGGAAGCGCGAGCTGGAGAACCTCATCGCCGGATCCATGTCGATCCCAGGGCGCGACCACACCACTCCGCTGATTGCCGTCTCTCGCGCGGGTGTTGAAGAAGGTCTGCCGCTGGCTGCGACTTTCGGTCCGGATGAGCTCATCAAGGCGTGGCGGCGTTGAAGCTCGTGAGTGGTGACGACGCTTGGAACCGTCCTCGGCCGCTCGCGAGGGAGTGAGGTTGAGTGGGCCCGGAGAGACTCGAACTCTCACTGGCACGGACCTAAACCGTGTGCCTCTGCCAATTGGGCTACGGGCCCCAGCACTGCCCCGAAATCGTAGCGTGCGACACGATCGGCGTTTCTCGGCGTGGCCGGTGCCACGGCGAGGGGAGGTGTCCTCTAACGTGGGCTTCCAGCAAGTCCGTCGCGGCGAGGAGGACACGTGGCTCGCGATCCCGAGACCATCGAGCGTGAGATCGAGCAGGCCAGGAACGCGCTGGTCGCCACGCTCGACCAGCTGGGCACGAAGGCGAACCCCGCGAAGCTGGTGGATTCCGCGAAGACCGGTCTGCGCGCGAAGCTGGACGAGCCCAAGGTGAAGTACCCGCTCATCGGCGGGGCGGTGCTGATCGGCGTGCTGCTGATCCGCAAACTCCTGAAGTAGGTCTCAGGAGGTCTGAGCCGCCTTGGCGGGTGTCTTGGCAGGCTCGGACTTCTCCTTGGACTTCGCCTCGTCGACGGCCTTCGGGAGTTCCTTGCCCTGCGGCACCGGGGGCTTGCCGCCGGTCTTCTCCTTGGCTTTGCCGTTCGCCGGCGGAGGAACCTCGAGTGGTTCGATCTCCGGAAGCGTGAGCCTCGCCGTCATGTAGGCGGCGGTGAACTCGAGCGCGCTGCCGTTGAGCAGGTGCACCACCGTCGAATGTTCCGGCGGGGACAGTTTCTCGACCAGCTGGTCGGCCCGGTCCCGTGCCGCGATGATGCCCGGCGCACGACCGGTCAGTTCCTTGCCGGAGCCGCTGACCGTTATCTTCCAGTCGTCGTCCTCCTGGACGTACGACGCGGTGATCGGTTCGGTCATCCGCCTCACCCCTCTCCTCGCGAGCAAGCGTCACTCAATGGACTTCGTCACGCCGCCGTCATGACGCCACTTTCGGGTGGTGGCGCCCCCTCCTGACGGAGGCCGCGACTGTCCATCAGACTTTCTACAGTGTCATCGATACAGTAGGACAACTCTGTGTCACAAGACACTGGCGGCAATGTGCTCTGAGTGACGACCGAATGGCCTAATGCACGAGCATCTTCACAGTCGTTTCAGCGGGCCCGCGCGGACAGGCCTGACCAGAGGACATCCATGGCGTATCCGGTCGCGGTTTCGGGGCTGACGTCCTCGTGTCGTTCGCACCAGATCGCGAGCCGCTCGCACGCGCCGACGACGAACTCCGCGGACGCCTCGGCGCGGAGGTCGTCTCCCGCGTCGAAGTAGTCACCCATCAGTGCGGCGATCAGGTCGGTCTGCTGGCGCCGGGTCTGCTCGATCTCGTCGGCGGCGCCGGTCCCGATCAGTGCCATCTCGTGGCGGAGCAGCGACCAGGCCTGCCGTCGTTCCCGGATGAAGACGAAGAAGGCGAGCAGTCCGCGCCGCAGCGCGTCCTCGGCGGACGTCGCGCCGACGGTCGCCCGTTCGGTGACCTCGCGCAGCGCCGCCCGCGACTGCTGGATGCAGGCCAGCAGCAGCCCCTCTTTCGAGTTGAAGTACTCGTAGAGCATCGGCTTGGAGACCCCGACGCGTTCCGCGATGTCGTCCATCGAGGCCGCGCTGTAGCCGCGTTCGGCGAAGACCTCTTCGGCGATTTCGATCATCTGCCGCATCCGCTCTGCTCGTGGCATGCGTTTGCGCTTCGCCGTCGTCACCACAACACTCTACCGAAGGTAACCTACTTCGAGTAAGGTGAACTCCCGGTAACAGGTAAAACGAACGAGAGGCCGGGGTCATGGGCAACCGCACCGAGACCGGTGTCGTCATCGTCGGGACCGGCTTCTCCGGGCTGGGCATGGCCATTCAGCTGCGCAAAGAGGGCCGCGAGGACTTCGTCATCCTGGAGAAGGCCGACGACGTGGGCGGCACGTGGCGGGACAACACCTACCCCGGCTGCGCCTGCGACATCCCCTCGCATATGTACTCGTTCTCGTTCGAGCAGAACCCCGGCTGGTCCCGCGCGTACTCGCCGCAGCCGGAGATCTGGCAGTACATGCGCGACGTCGCCGCGAAGTACGACCTGCACCGCTTCATCCGCTTCGGCCAGGAGATGACCGGCGCCCGCTGGGACGCGGACGAGAACCGCTGGCACGTCGCCTCGAAGTCGGGGGACGAATTCGTCGCTCCCGCGCTGGTCGCCGGGGTCGGCGCGCTGCACCTGCCGCAGATTCCAAAGCTGCCCGGTATCGAGCGCTTCAAGGGCCGCGCCTTCCACTCGGCGCAGTGGGAACACGACTACGACCTCACCGGCAAACGCGTCGCCGTGGTCGGCACCGGCGCGAGCGCGATCCAGTTCGTGCCTCGGATCGCCAAGGACGTCGCCGAGCTGACGCTCTTCCAGCGGACGCCGCCGTGGATCATGCCGAAGCCGGACCGCGAGATGCCGGAAGCCCTCCGGAAGACGTTCAGCTCGGTGCCGCTGCTGCAGCGTGCCTTCCGCAATGTCCTCTACTGGGGCCTCGAAGCCCGCGCGATCGGCTTCAATGGGCAGCCGTGGGTGATGAAGATCGGCCAGCGCATCGCGAAGCGCAACATCCACAAGAGCGTCAAGGACCCGGAGCTGCGCCGGAAGCTGACGCCGGACTACACCATGGGATGCAAGCGGGTCCTGGTCTCCAACGACTACTACCCGGCGCTCGCGCGGGACAACGTCGACGTCGTCACCGACGGCGTGAAGGAGGTCCGCGAGCACAGCGTCGTCGACGGCGCCGGTGTCGAGCACGAGGTCGACGCGATCATCTACGGCACCGGATTCCACGTCACCGACGCCTTCGACGACCTGGAGATCATCGGCCGCGACGGGCGCAACCTCGGCAAGGAGTGGGCGACCGAGGGGATGCGGACGTATCAGGGCATCACGGTGTCCGGCTTCCCGAACCTGTTCTTCCTGCTCGGCCCGAACACCGGGCTGGGGCACAACTCCGTGGTGTTCATGATCGAAGCGCAGATCTCGTACGTCGCGCAGGCGCTGCGGCTCGCGCGTGGCAAGGCGCTCGACCCGCGGCCGGAGGCGCAGGAGCGCTTCAACGGCGAGATCCAGCGCAAACTCGCCAAGGGCATCTGGACCCAGGGCGGCTGCAAGAGCTGGTACCTCGACGCGAAGGGCGTCAACCGCACGATCTGGCCGGGCTTCACCTGGCGGTACTGGCTCGACACCCGCAAGGTGCGCCGCGAGGACTACGAACTCCTCGGCTGAGCCGGAACGCGCGTGAAGGCCCCCTTCCCTCGGCTCAGCCGAGGGAAGACCACGCTGCTGCATCTGCTCGCCGGGATGAAGAAACCGACGGCGGGNGCACCTTCGCCAGCAAGGTGCGCAGCTTCACCTTCCCTCGGCTCAGCCGAGGGAAGGGGGCCTTCACGCGAAGAGGGGAAGGGTCCGTGAAAGCCAAGATGGGGGGCATGGCCTTCACGGACCCGGGGAATGCCGCGCTCATGAGGGGTTGAGCCGGCGAAGCCTTCCGATGAGATCGACGGTGGGGATGCCGCAGAGTTCGGCCATCCGTTCCAGTGCCGCGAGGTCGAGATGGACCTCGGCGGAGCCGTTGTCGCTCGACCGTTTGAGCCGGTCGTTCGCCCACCGCCGCAGCGGGAGCAGTTCTTCTTGCTCGTCCTTGATCACCTGGCGCAGGTCGACCCGGACCCGGCCCGGTTCGTCCACGAACACCCGGCGATGCACCTTGGCCAGCAGGTCCTGTGGCAGCTCGTCCATCGCGACGCACAGTTCGACCAGTCGCACCACGGAACAGTGCCGGGTGCCCAGCTCGTAGGTGGCCAGCGTCTGGAGCGAGATCTCGCTTTGCAGATGCTGGTTCAGTTCCTTGCGTGTCCAGCCACGTTTGCGGCGGAGCTTGCGGAGCTCGTCTCCGAGTATCCGCTGATAGCTCTCAGCGTCGATCAGCACTCCCCATCCCCTGCCTTGCCAACCTTCTCCACCGCTCGCCCCGTGTGACAAAACCGGGGACGAGCGCGCTCACGTGTATGAAAGTCGGCGGGGCCGTCGCTCTTACGCGATTTCGGGGGTGGTTTTCCTGTCGATTTTGGCTCGCTGGGCCGAATGGGTGAAGGAATGGGGTGTGGACAGGGTGTTTCGGTGGGCCTCAGGGGGCGTCAGTGGTGTACGACACGTTCCCGAGGTGGCGCCGCCGGAGTAGGAGCGCGTCAGTTGACGCAGGGCACGCCTTCGGCGGTGATCGGCTTCTCGTCGGACTGCTCGGGCGGGGGTGCGGCGGCCGACGAACCGGCGGCGTTCTGCGAGGAGCCGGAGCCCTCGGCGCCGCTCGGCGCCTTGAAGTCCGAGCCGAGGAAGACCATCACGTGCCCGGCCTCGACGCTCTTGTCCTCCTGGACGGTCGGGTTGCCGCCGAGCGCGTCGGCGACCGCCTGGCCCGCCGCCTTCTCGCCCTTGGCGACCCAGACCACCGTCTTCTTGCGCGCGCTCGCGGTGGCCGTGTCGCCCGCGGTGAAGCCCTTGTCGACGAGCTGCTTCAGCACCGACGAGGCCAGCCCGTCGCGGTTCGTCGAGTTGCGGACGTCGACCGTGGTCGCCTTGTTGGGCGACTCGGCGGGCGGAGCTTGCTGCTGTTCGCCCGGCTGCGGGCCCGCGAGCCCCTGGACGAAGTTCTTCACCTGCTTCGGGTCGACCTGGATGGCGACGCCGTCGTTCGGGGTCTTGTACTCGATGTTGACGATCGGGATCGTCCGGAACTCGAGCTGGCCGCCGGTCAGGCTCTTCATCTGCTGCGCGAAGCCGAAGACGTCCCAGTTCTGGTTGAGCACGACCGACTTCTTGATGGCCGTGATCAGGTCGTTGAGCTTGCCGGGGTTCGCGAGCGTGCCCGCCGACAGCACCTTCCGCGCCATCCCGGCCATGAACACCTGCTGCCGGACGACGCGGTCGAGGTCGCCGCGCGGCAGCCCGTGCCGCTGCCGGACGAAGCCGAGCGCCTCGACGCCGGAGATGGTGTGCGGGCCCTTGGTGAACTTCGCGCCGGAGAACTGGTCGTTGACGTCGTTGTTGAGGCAGACGTCGACCCCGCCGATGGCCTGCGTGATCTCGCTGAAGCCCAGCAGGTTGATGGCGGCGTAGTTGTCGATGGTCGAGCCGGTCAGCTGCTCGACCGTCTTGATCAGGGTCTTCGCCCCGGCCTCGTTGGCCTTCTGGTCGAGTTCCTTCGGGTCGGAGACGCCGTTCTCCTGCTGCTTCTTGCGCTCGTCGAGCATCGCGCGGGCGTAGGCCGAGTTGATCTTGTGCTTCCCGTAGCCGCCGGGGATGTCGACGTAGGAGTCGCGCGGCAGCGAGATCGCGACGGCCTTGGAGCCGTCGTTCGGGATGTGCACGAAGATCAGCGAGTCGGTGTTCAGCTCGCCGTCGGCCTGCCCGGCGCGCAGCTGGGCCAGCACTTCCTTCGACAGCGGGTTGCCCTGCGCGTCCGTGCGGCTGTCGAGACCGACGAGCAGGATGTCGCGGGCGCCGTCGGCGGGCTTCTCGCCTTCGTCCGCGCCGATGCCGACGTTCGCGAAGGTCAGGCCGTCCATCGCGGCCCACGCGTACCCGGTCAGGCCCATCACCAGCAGCGAGACCAGCCCGAGAGCGATCTTGGGGCCGCGGAACGACCGCCGGCGCGGTGCCGGGCGCCGGGGCGGCATGCCCGCGGCCTGACGGGCGGGCGCCGGGCGGGCACCCCGGGGCGGGGCCGGTCGGGAAGGAACGCGTCCGGGCGCGTCCTGCCTAGGCCGGGCGGGACGTCGATCCCCATGCCCATTCCGAGGCGGGTACTCCACGCGGTCTGCTCCTTCTGGTCGTTACCGGTTCGACGGTCTCTTCAAGGGACGCATGGTGCCTGTTGCGGGTTGTCGCAGGATTACACATCCCCCCGAAGATGTGGCACGCACCACCGGTTTCCTCGTAATGGTACGGAGAATGCCTGGTCAGCGCCGTATGGATCAGGGGAGGACACGCCGGGCCGCGCGGGCCGGGACCAGTGTGGCGGCCGCCGCGAGCATCGCGACGACGATCGTCGCGACCGGCAGGGCGACGGACGCGGCGCTCACCTGCTTCCCATCGAGGGCGGTCATCAAGGGCGGCGCGCACGCGACCGCGCAGACGAGCCAGGTCCCGGTCATCCGGCTGGTGCCGTTCCGCACGGTGTGCAGCAGGTACACCCCGAGCAGCAGGTTGACCAGGCTCTGGACCGGGCCGAACCGAATCCCGAGGAGGTCGGCGTCGGCGGACGCGCCACCGAAACGGGTCAGGGCGAACCCGAACACGCCGAGCATCGCGTACGCCATCCCGACCGTGGCCGCCGCGCGGCAGAAGACCGTGGCCCGCAGGCCCGGCTCGTCGACCGTCCGCTGTTGCGGCCCCGAATGCCGCTCGAACCACCAGAAGACGAGCACGGCGGGCACGGCCAGCAGCGCCATCGCGAGCAGGACCCTCGGGCGCGCCAGCCAGCTGAGCCCGTCCACGAACGGCCCCGGCAGGTAGACGACCGCCACGAGCAGCAGCATCGCGGACAGGAAGCCGAGGTACAGGCTCATCGGGGCGCGCAGCACGAGGCGGGCGGTGGCGGCGACCGCGGGACGGCCGCCGAGCCGGGCCAGCGGCCGCGCGAGCAGGCCGAGGAGCGCGAGCTGCACCAGGCCGAGCAAGAGCACTCCCCACGGCGGACCCGACAGGGCCGCCGGGGCGCCGGGCCCGCCGAGCAGCATCGGCCCTTCGCCGCGGACGGCGACCGCGAGACCCAGCCCGGCCGCGCCGGTGAACGCCGTCACCACGAGGGCGGCACGCGGCAGGCGGACGCCGTCGGCGTGGGCGAACGCCAGTTGCTGGACGAACAGGGCGAGGAACAACGTCTCCGCGTAGCGCGGGACGGCCGAACCGGACCACTGCGCGGCGGCCTCGCTCGCCAAGGTCAAGGCCAGTAGCCCGGCGACGGAGGCGGTCCGCGTCCGGCGATACAGAGTCAGCAGCGCCGGGGCGAGGACGACGGTCAGCAGGAAGACCCCGAGCAGCCAGAGCGGATGCAGCGCGATCCGCATGACGGTGGCGTTCGTGCCCGTCGGGATCCCCAGTACCTCCAGCGCGAGGGGCACGACCAGCGCGACGACAGCGAAGATCAGCGCCGGGCGCAGCAACGGGCTCGCGCGGTCGGCGAGGTACTGCGGGTAGCGGCCGCCGGTCGCGCGGATCGACCGCCAGCCGGCCTCGTTGATCCGGCCGACCGCGAAGAAGATGAGCGGGCAGAGCTGGGCGAGCCAGGTGAACGGCCACAACGACCGCTCCGGCGCCCCCGCCCAGTGCGCGAGCGCGACGGCGGATTCGCCGAGCAGCATGAGGACGACACCGGTGACCCCGAGCAACGCCCACCGGCCGACCGGGACGACCGGCCGCGGCTCGGCCGGGAGCGTGACGGCTGCCCGGCGGTTGCGAACCCAGCCGCGCAGCCGGAACACCAGCAGGGCGCCGATCACCAGCACGCCGACGATCATCGGGCCGAGCGGGTCGCCGACCGGCGGCCCCCAGCGCTGATGCCAGGAGTTGAGCACGAGACCGGCCGTATAGAGGGAGGCGACGACGTCGCAGGTGCCGCGCGAGTCCATCGGGTTGAGGACGCAGGCGTTGTGCATGTCCGCCGAGAGCCGGTCGTCGAGCGAGGCCCTGGCCTCCTGACCGAGCGGGTGCCCCTTGCGTTCGGCGTAGCGGAGGATGTCGTAGCCCAGGTCGTGCGCCTTGCAGGGGACCGCGTAGTCCCACTTGGTGTTGTCGTCGCCCCAGGGCGCCGAGCATCCACCGTCGGTGTGGACGGCGCGCACGGTGCCGTCGCGTGCCGTCATCACCCCCGGGGTGATCCCGCTGACCGCGGTGAAGTCGGCGGGCAGTGCGGCGATCGCGTTCTCGACCGGGCCCGGCCGCACCAGCGCGTCGACCGCGTTCTGCGCGGCGAGGATGTCTCCCGTCGGTGGCCCCTGGTCCGGCGGCGAGGCGGGCCGTGACGCGATCAGCCCGAAGCCGAACACCAGCACGGTGACCAGCAGCAACCAGCCCGAAGTCGACCACGGCCGCCGGATCCGGGCAGGACGAGCGGCGGCTTCGGCTGTCGCTGGCATGGCGTCCAGGGTGCCATCCGCCGATCAAGGCCGACATCCGGATAACCCCCGAGTCGCCCCCGGATGGGTGACCAGGGGCTGAAGGACGCTATACCCGCATGCGACGCGGCGAAGGGCCCTTTCACCACTTGGGATGAGGTGAAGGACGCTTTCAGCCCTCGTCGGTGGGTGGCGGAGGGGTGGGCCGGTCCACGTCCTGGGCGAAGCGCACCTGGTTGCGGCCGTTCTCCTTGGCCACGTAGACGGCGGCGTCGGAGGCGTGCAGGAGTTCCTCCAGGGATTCACCGTGACGAGGGAACAAGGCTGCCCCGATCGAGGCGGTGCGGCCCGAGATGGTCACCCGGCTGCCCCTTTTGTCGGTAGTCACTATATGCAGTTCGGCGATAGCACTGCGCACTCGCTCGGCGGCGAGTTTGGCCGCCGTTTCGTCGATATCCGGCAGGAGTACGAGGAATTCCTCACCGCCGAAGCGGCCGATGACGTCGGCGGGCCGGGTGACCTCGTCCAATTTCCGCGCCACATCGCGGAGGACGTCGTCGCCCGCCGGATGTCCATATGTGTCGTTAATCCACTTGAAGTGGTCGAGATCAATCATCAGAAGGGCCAGGTTGTCGTCCGATCGGGCAGTCCGTCCGAGCGCCCGATCGGCCGACTCCGACCATCCGCGCATGTTGAGAACACCGGTTTTCGGGTCCGTCCGCGCGTCGTTTTGCAGTTGGTCGATCTCGGCGAGGCGATTGAACACCACCGTCACCACGGCCATCACGATCACCATCGGTGGCATGATCAACAGCAGTACCGCGGTGACCGCGCCGAGGCCGATCGTGATGGCCTCCAGCAGGTTGTCCGCCGCGTTGCCGAGCACTGTGGAGATCGACGGCCGCTTCGGCGAGCCGAGCGCGAGGATGCCGCCGATGTAGGCGATCTGCACCGCTTCGAAGACCATTCCGGTGACGATCAGGACACCGAACTCGCCGAGGGTGTCCCAGCCGGAGATCCGTCCCCATTCATGCGGCCCGAACGCCGCGAAGGTGAGCGATGCCAGTGTCACCGAAACGCCGTGGGTGACCGACGAGAACACGAAGTTGTGCGCGGGACGGCGGGCGATGAACCAATGCTGGATCCGGACGATCGCGATGATGGAAAGCGTGAGCGAAAGCGGCAGGATCACCGCGGCGGGAAATGTCCATACCGCGGTGAGGTCGATGAGGACGGTGCGGCTCCGATCGCGCCGCCTTTCCTCTTGTCGCTGGGTGAGCTGAATATGTGCCGTGGCGCCGACCGCGAGAATGGCGAAACGAACCCAGTCAGTTCTTCCCGGATTCGTGGAATTCATCGTCGCGACGACCATGATCGCGATTCCGACGACCTCCATCGCGAAAAGGAACGCGATGAATCGCTTCGGCCGCTGCCACAGCGCCCACGCCCTGGGATCGTAGGGATGACGTTCCGGTGGCGCGGCCTGGTCACCTTCCGGACTCGCCTGCCCGCGTTCGGTCACCGGTACACCGCTCTGGGCGGCGGGTGTCGCCGTCGCGTCGTCAAGGTCGCCGGTGCCGTCACCGTGCTGGCGGCGGTCACCGGTCTCGGCTGGCAATTGCTACCTCTTTTCCGCGCGGACGGCACGGCTGAGTAATCTCACCGGTACCGACTGATACACCGTTCGTATTCCACGGCCGGTATCATCCCATCGCATCGGTTGTCCGACACCGGCAAGGGTGCCCGCGAACACGGACCGGAGGTGCCAATCGTGTCCCGTGATTTCTGATCTTGGCAACTGAATGTTTTTCGAGACGTGACGCGGAAGGGGTGACGGATAGTGTCCAGTCGTGACTTCTGAGCCCGGACAAGGTATTAGTTCGCAGCAACGAGGTGGCCGGGAGGTGTGTGACCGTGTCGAGCCGTGACTTCTGATCAGAAGCCGTTTCTTTTCACTGAGGTGCCGAAGCAGTGTCGTGTCGAGATTTCCGAGTACGAACCCGCCGGGCGGCCGTGCCGCCCCAGGGGTCGTCCAGTGTGGATTCCTCATGACAGCAGCGGTTCCGGGCTGGATCCGTTGATGTGTCCCCAGCTGAGTGCGACCAGTACGGCCAGCAGCAGGCCGACCACGCCCGCCAGCGCGATGGCCGAGGTCGCCGACCCGAGCCGATCGGCGGCGAACCCGCCGAGTCCCGCCCCTATTCCTTGAGCCACCCGCAACCCCGTGCGGTACACCCCACCCGCACCGCCCCTGAGTTCGTTCGGGACCCACGTGATGAACGTGGCGCTCACCGTGATCAGGTACGCCCCCGCGGCACCCGCCGCCGCCAGCAAGAGCAACGCCGGGATCAGCCCGGGTTCGAGCGCGAAGGCGATCAGGGCGACCATCGGTAGTGCCGCCAGCACGCCGAGCAGCTTTCGTCGCTGTTCCGCCGAGACGAACCGGGACAGCAGGAACGCGCCGATGACGAAGCCCAGCGGATCGGCGGCCAGCAGCCAGCCGACGGCCTGTTTCCCCACGCCCAGCTCCGCGGCGAGCGGCGCGGCCAGCCCCTCGGGGACGACGGCCAGGCCGACCAGCCACGAGAACCAGACCAGCACCCGCAGGTGACGGTTGCCGAAAACCTGCTTCACCGCGCCGAACCAGCTGCCGTTGCCGTCGGACGCCGCCGCCCGCCGGGAGACCGAGAAGCGGACCACGGCCGCGCTCAGCAAGAACGTCGCGGCGTCCAGCGCCAGTGCCCAGCTCGCCCCGACCTGAGACACCAGCAGGCCGCCGCCCGCCAGGCCGAGCAGCATGGCGGTGTTGGTCGAGATGCCCCTGATGTCCTGGCTCTTGAGATAGAGGTCGTCGTCGGTGAACACCTCGCGGGTCAGCGCGTTCTGCGCCGCGTTGCCGGGAGCGTTCACGAGCCGCGCCAGCACCACCAGCCCGCACAGCAGGGCGAGCGGGGTGCCGGGGATCGCCATGATCGCGATCAGCACGCCTTGGATCAGTGACGAGACGACGAGGACGGTGCGCCTCGGGTACCGGTCGGCCAGCTGGGAGAGGCCGAGACCGCCGGCCAGCGCGGGAAGGAAGGTGAGGGAGTAGACCACCGCGGAAAGCAGTGCGGAGCCTGTCCGGTCGTAGACGAGGATCGCCAGCGCGACAATGGTGAGCTGGTCCCCGATGAGGGACTGCACCTCGGCGAGCCAGAGTGCGCGGAACTCGCGGTTCGCCAGGGCGGCGGTCATCCGCGGCGCCGCGTTCGTCTTCACTGCGTGACCACCTCCCCCCGATCGGGTGAACTTACGTCCCTCGCATTCTTGCCTGCCGTGTTACGCGGTCGCCGAGGGAGTCACAGTTTTCGTCCCGCCGGACAACGTTCAGTATGCCTCCGGCTACAGGGAGGCCAACAGAAGACCGCTGAATCCTTCGCCTGTTGAGCTGATCGGGCTACGCCGTCTGACCGGTGGGTGACGTCGGCCTGACTCGCCCGCGGGTATCTGCGCGCCGATCGCCCCGCCCTCGCTCGGCGCAGCCGGGCCGCCGTTCGCCGCCGCCGGCGTTCCGGTTGGGCCGAATGGTCCAACACTGAGTAGAGACCGGTCTGGAGGTGGAGGCCGGCTGGGTCAAAGGGGTGAAGGCGATGAACGGATTGCTCGAAGACAAGGCCGTCGTCGTGACCGGGGCGGGGCGAGGCCTCGGCGAGGCGTTCGCTGTGCACGTCGCGAGGGCGGGCGGGGCCGTCGTGGTCAACGACATCGACGCCGAACTGGCCGAACGGACGACGGAGAACATCCGCCGGTTCGGGGGCAGGGCGGTCGCCAGCGGGCACAGCGTCGCGGATCCGAAGCAGGCACAGGAGATCGTCGACCTGTGCCTCGCCGAGTTCGGCGCGATCGACGGGCTGGTCAACAACGCGGGCCTGAACTACGAGGCGCTGCCGTGGGAGGACGACTTCGAGCAGGCCCGCGAACTGGTCGAGGTGAACGTCCTCGGCGTCATGTACACCGGGCTCGCCGCGATCAAGGCGATGGTGGCGCGGGGCAAGCCGGGCTCGATCGTCAACATCTCTTCGGGGGCGTCGCTCGGGCAGCGCAAGCTCGGCGTGTACGCCGCCAGCAAGGGAGCCGTCGCTTCGCTGACCTACTCGTGGGCGCTCGACCTGGAGGAGAGCGGGATCCGGGTGAACGCGGTCTGCCCGCTCGCGCATACCCGGATGGTGTGGAAATCCGAACGGTCGCTGCGGGCCTGCCCGCCGGACCGGACGCCGTCGCGGATCGCGCCCGTCGTGCTCTTCCTGCTCGGCTCCGGATCCGAGGGGATCACCGGGCAGATGATCCGCTGCAACGGGCCGCAGCTGCACGTCATGGGGCAGCCGTATCTGAAGCAGCCCATCCTCGAGCGGCCGGTGTGGGACACCGAGACCGTGCAGCGCGCCTTCGACGAGGTCTTCAGCGCGCACCTGGAGAACTACGGCCTCGAAAAGCGTGTCCCGCCCCGGCTGCGCAAGTGGACGGAGTCGACCCGGACGGCCTGATCACGCGAGTCGGCCGCTGACCTGAGACTTAGCCGACGACGAACGGCAGCTTCGCGGCCAGGTCGCCTAGTTCGGCCTTCTCGGCGTCCGTCGGCTGACGGCGGCCGGTGCCGACCAGCAGCGCGTCCGTGTCGGAGAACGACGCCGGGAACGTTTCGCCGGTGCGCTGCTCCAGGATCTGCCGTGTCCTGGCGAGGCTGTCGGCGGAGGGGCCGTCGAGGTGCGGAAGATGCGCGACCAGGTCGAGGTGGTGCAGCGTCCACTCCAGGACGTACGCGGAGAGGAAGTCACCCGCGGTCAGGACGATGTCGCGGGTGGCGACCGGCGTCGCCGGGTCGGCCAGGCCGGCGGCGCGGCCCGCGGCGGAGCCGACGTCGTCGAGGTGGAACTTGAGCAGCCGCGGCTCTTGGTAGGCGGCGGCGAGCCGCACGATCAGTGCGTCGAGGTCGTCTTCGCCGGTGGGCGGCTTCTCGGCGACCTCCCAGTAGGTGACCGCGTCGCGAGTGGGATCCGTCTCGGCGGGAGTGGCGAGGGTGATCAGGACGTCCTGGGCGTCGATCACCAGGTGACACACCAGGTCCTGCACCAGCCAGCCGGCGCAGCCGGACGGTTTGGCGAAGTCTTCGTCGGGGATTTCGGCGACGGCGGCGAGGAGCGCCGCCCAGGAGCGGGAGAAGAGATCCACGGCGGCAAGTTAGCAGCGGTCGCTCGCCGGTCGCGACTCCTTTCGGCGCTCTCCGTCACGTGATTGGAGGGCGAACTCGCGTGTTTGGAGGGCGATCACGCCGAGGCCGGAGCCGCACCGTGTCTTCCGGCGGGAGACACGCGAGTTTCGGCTTCAGACACGCGTGATCCGGCCAGGTACACCTGTCGTACGACTTACCGCTCAAGGCGCGTGAAGGGCCCCTTCCCTCGGCTGAGCCGAGGGAAGGGGCCCTTCACGCGCGTCAGGAACCGGCGGCGGGGGCGGGTTCCGGAGCGGCCGCGTACAAGTCCGCGATCGTCGGCGCGTACCGGTCGTTGATGATCCGCCGCTTCAGCTTCAAGGTCGGGGTCACCTCGCCGCTTTCCGGCGTCCACGCCTTGGGGATCACGTGGTACCGCTTGATCTGCTCGATCCTGGCCAGCCGCGCGTTCGCCGCCTCGACGGCCTTCTCGATCTCCGCGCGGACCTCCGCGTTGTCGGCGAGCGATTCGCCTTCCGCCGGCTGGATGCCGTTCGCGGTCGCCCAGCCCGGCGCGATCTCGTCGTCGATGACGATCAGCGCCGTGACGTACGGCCGTTTCTCGCCGATCGCGACGGCCTGCCCGATCAGCGGGTGTTCCTTCAGGAGACCTTCGATCTTCGTCGGGGCGATGTTCTTGCCGCTCGAAGTGATGATCAGTTCCTTCTTGCGGTCGGTGATCGTGACGAAGCCGCGTTCGTCGATCGTCCCGATGTCGCCGGTGGCGAGCCAGCCGTCGGCGTCGACGTCCGGTTTGATCGTGCCGTCCGCCTGCAGGTAGCCGAGGAACACGATCGCGCCGCGGACGAGCAGCTCGCCGTCTTCGGCGACCTTCACCTCGATGCCTTCCAGCGGACGGCCGACGGAACCGGCCTTGAACGCCGACGGCGTGTTCGAGGTGACCGCGCCGGTGGTCTCGGACAGCCCCCAGACCTCCTGGATCTCGACGCCGAGCCCGGCGATGAAGTACAGGATCTCCACCGGCAGCGCGGCGGCACCGCTGGAGGCGACCTCGATCTGGTCGAGGCCCAGCATCGCCCGCACCGGCGCGAGCGCGGCCGCGTCGGTCCGTGCGATCTTTTCGGCGAGTTCCGGCGGCAACTCCTTGCCGTCACTGCGCAGTTTGTAGCCCTGCTGCAGCAGTTCGTTCGCGGCGATCAGGCCGTTCCGCTTGTCCTCCGGCAGCGAGCCGAGCAGGTTCTTGAGGCCGGCCACCATCTTTTCCCACACCCGCGGGACCCCGAAGAAGCTCTTCGGGTGCACCTGGCCCAGCGCGCCGACGACGCCCGTCGGGTCGGCGACGGTGTGCACGTGCCCGGCCCACACGATCGGCATGTAGATCGACAGTTCCCGTTCGGCGATATGGGCGAGCGGCAGGTACGCGATGTTCGTGGCGTGCATCGGGGAGTCGTGCAGTTTCTGCACGGCGACGGCCTGGTAGATCGCGTTGCGGTGCGACAGCACGACACCCTTGGGGTCGCCGGTGGTGCCGGAGGTGTAGATCATCGACAGCGGATCGTCCGGGGTGATCGCGGACCACGCGGTCTCGAACGCCTGCGGGTCCGCCGCGTGCGCTTCGGCGCCGGCCGCGCGCAGCTCGGCGAACGACAGGAACCGCTTGTCGTCCTTGGGGACCACGGACGCGTCGAGCAGGACGACGTGCCGCAGCGCTGGCAGGTCGTCAAGGACCTGCGACCAGCGGCCGAGTTCGTCGGCACCGGCGAGGACGACGACGCCGGCGGCGCTGTGCCGGGCGACGAACCCGATCTGCTCCGGGCTGAGCGTCGCGTACGCGGTGCAGGGGATCGCGCCGAGATGGGCCGCGGCGAGATCGGCGATCAGGTGGTCCGGACTGCTCGGCGCCATGATCAGCATCCGGTCGCGGACGCCGAGCCCGAGGCCGGCGAGTCCTCGGGAAACCTCCGCGATGGCGGTGCGGAATTCGGCCCAGTTCAGGGTCGGCTTGCCCTCGATGTCGAGTGACGTGACCGCCGGCAGGTCACCGAACTCCTGGGCGTTGCGGTGAAGCAGGGCGGGGATGGTCTGGCCTTCGATCTGCTCGGCGACGGTCGGCTGGGTGGTCAACGCTGGCCTCCTCGATGCTGCCTGATCAGGCACACTGTAAGGGCTGTCGGCAGTGCTGGATAGAGAATCGCGGCCACGGTCGTGCTCCGCGAAATGTCCACCTTTCCCGTTTTCACCGCGTCAGTCCCGCACCAGGAGGAGCCTCGACGATGACCGGTTCGGCACGCGAGTTGATCGACGCGGTCCAGGCGGAGCTGGCGCCCCGCGACGACGAGAACAGGCTCATCCCGTTGGTCGAGGCGGGTGAGGCGCCGCGCGAGGTCTTCGCCGCGATCGCCGCGGAGGAGTACCGGATCGTCCGCAGCGACTGGCGCAGTTTCCTCCATCTCGCGTCGCGTTCCCGGGAGCAGCGGGCACGGGAGTTCTTCACGGCGTTGGCCTCCGGCGAGGGGCTGGCGCTCGGCAAGCTGGCGGCGCTCGCCGAAGAGCCGCCCGGTTTCGAGCCGCGCGCGGGATGCCAGGCGTACCCGTCGTTCGTCGCCTGGCTCGCGCTCAACGGCGAGCCGGCGGACGTCATCGTGGCGATCGTCGCCAACTTCGCCGCCTTCGGCCGGTACTGCGCCGCGATCGCCGCCGCGATGCGCGAGCGATACGGCTTCGACGACGAGGCATGCGCCTTCTTCGACTTCTTCGGCACGCCGTCACCGGAGCTCGAAGACCTGGCTGTCCAAGCGGTGCAGACCGCGCTCGACGCCGGTGATCTGTCCGAAAAGGACGCTCGGACCCACGCGCGGCTGTTCCAGGCGTACGAGCTGGACTTCTGGAACACTCTCGCCGACGATGGTCGCCGTGACTGACCTCGTAGCCGAGGCCGCGGCGCTGGACGCGGCCGATCCCTTGGCGCACAAGCGAAACGAATTCGACCTCGACGCGGACATCGCCTATTTCGACGGCAACTCGCTGGGGGCCCCGCCGAAGCACGTGGCCGAACGCGTCGCCGCGGTCGTCCGCGAGCAATGGGGCGGGCGGCTCATCCGGTCCTGGTCGGAGGGCTGGTGGGAGGCGCCGGTGCGGGTCGGTGAACGGATCGCGCCGCTGGTGGGCGCCGCGCCGGGGCAGCTCGTCGTGGCGGATTCGACCAGCGTGAACCTGTTCAAGGCGCTGGTCGCCGCCACCCGTCTCCAGCCCGGCCGCGACGAGATCCTCGTCGACGCGGACACCTTCCCGACCGACGGCTACATCGCCGACGAGGTCGCCCGGCTGACCGGGCGCACGGTGCGCCGGGTCGTCGCCGAGGACATGCCCGCCCAGGCCTGCGAACGGACGGCCGTCGCGCTGATCAACCACGTCGACTACGTCACCGGGCGCGCCCACGACATGGCCGGGCTGACCGCGGCGCTTCACCGCGCCGGGGTACTGGCGCTCTGGGACCTCTGCCACAGCGTCGGCGCGCTGCCGGTCGAGCTCGACGCGGCGGGCGTGGATCTCGCCGTCGGCTGCACCTACAAATTCCTCAACGGTGGCCCGGGCTCGCCCGCTTTTCTTTACGTGGCAACGAAGTGGCTGGACAGGTTCGAGCAGCCGCTGGCGGGCTGGGCCGGCGACCGCGACCCGTTCGCGATGCGGGGCGCGTACGAGGCGGACGCGGGCATCGCGCGAGGCCGCGCGGGCACGCCGGACATCCTTTCGCTGCTGGCACTGGACGCGGCCCTCGACGTCTGGGACGGCGTGGACCGCGGGCTGCTCCGGGAGAAGGGCCTCGCGCTCGGGGAGTTCTTCTTCCGGTGCGCGGACGAACTCCTCGACGGCGTGACGATCCGGACCCCGCGCGGTGAAGACCGCGGCCACCAGATCTCGGTCGTCGACGACGACGCGGCCAAGACGATGGCGGCCTTGATCGACCGCGGCGTGATCGGCGACTTCCGTCCGCCCAATGTGCTGCGGTTCGGGCTGGCGCCGCTCTACACCACCTACGGCGAGGTGCTTCGCGCCGTGAAGACGCTTCGGGACCTCCGGAGCCGAGCCGGGTAGGTGATACTGGCGGTGGCGAAAAGGGTGAACCTTGTTCGGGAATTCGTGGCAAATAGGTGATCACCTCGCCCCGGCGGGGGAGAACGCGCGATCTTTCGCGAATCCGCTGTTAATCTCGACATTCGCTCGCCGCGCGTGTGACGTAGATCCTTCCTCTGTGGCGTAAGGGAAATCCGCGTCGCCCGTCTTACCGGCGAGGCGCGGACCGCGGCGCCGGGAGAAGGAGGGGACCATGTCGTTCACCTATGTCGCCGTCGCCGTGTCCGGTGCCGCCTCCGGTTTTCTGCTCAACGAATTCGGTACCCGGTATCCGGTCGAGACCGCTCTCGTCGTGATCCTCGTCTGCGGGGTGGCGACCTTGTGCTGGGCGGGCGCCCGGATCCTTCGCGACGCCTCCGGGAGGGTCGACGCGCTCCTCGACGACGAGCTCGGCGGTGCCCACGAAGATCATTTCGTCGAATCGACGGCAATGGGCGGCGGGAATTCTCGATTTCGTGGCGCGAAGGGCGTTACGACAGCGTTGCTCCGCGGTGATGTCGTTCGCAAACCGAACGGTATGTGAAGCTCTGGTCCGAAAGCGTGAGCGAGGTCACGGCGTGTAGTTTTCGTGGACTTTCCGGCTCGGACACGAACGCGCCGAGGTGTGACTTGATCGAGTCCGAAGAGTGCCGATCAAGCCGCTGCCTGCGGTAAACCGCCAGGTGATCTACTGGTGAGTCACTTAGCCGGGTGCCCCGTCCCACGTGGTGGACTTTCCTGGTCCGGCTGCCTCTTGTCAGCAGGTCACGGCCATACGCGACTACCCTTCGCGTCCGGACTTGACTCACCCGTTTGGGTCTCCTAGCGTCTTCGCGGGCGGAGCGGACCACGCTGTGTTGATCCGGCTATCGGATCCCGCGGGTAGGAATCCCCGGCGACCCGACACCAAAAACTGCCGGAAGGAAAACGGACCACGGTGAAGCAGAATTCCCTTCGACGAGGCCGCGGCTCTTCGATTCGTTCGCGCGTTCTGACGATCGCGCTCATTCCGAGCATCGCGCTGATGCTGGTCGGTCTGGCGATCGGCGGGTACCTGATCTTCGACGCGGTCGACGGCCGTGACTACGCGCAGCGAATCCGTGACTCGGAAGCCCCCTCTCTCCCCTTCTTCGTCCAGGTGCAGGAAGAGCGGCGCCTGACCCTGCGCGAGCTCGCCGGCGACCGGTCGCAGCACGCCACGCTCGTCGAGCAGCGCGCCAAGACCGACGCCGCCGCCCAGGGCGTCGCCGCGCACCTTCAGAAGTTCGTCGGTGACTCGCCGGACAGCGTGCAGCGCAACATCGCCACGCTGAACGGGCTTCTCCAGAAGACGCCGCAGATCCGGCAGTCGGCCGACTCCGGCCAGCTTCCGCTGCTGGACGCCTTCACCTTCTACAACCAGATCCTCGACCAGTTCGTCGAGGGCCTCACCGGGCTGGCGCAGGACGCGCCGAACGCCGAGAACGCCTATCAGCGGATCACCGCGGTCCCGTTGTTCACCGCCATCGACCAGATGCAGCGCGCGAACGCCCTCGCCGCCGCGGCCGTCGCCGGCGGCGGCTTCACCGACGAGACCTACCGCGCCTACGTGACCGAGGTCGGTTCCTACCGTTCGCAGCTGGAGTCGTCGGTCTCGCGGATGCTCCCGGACGTCAAGGCGAAGTTCGACCAGCTCGTCGCGAGCGATCCGTGGAAGGCCGTCACCACGGTCGAGAACACCTTCCTGCAGAACAGCAAGGCCACGCTCCCCATCCCCGAGCAGACGTGGCTGCAGGCCGCGCGCGGCGTCAGCGACGCGATGATGCGCGGCTTCGTCGAGCAGAGTGGTACGGCCACGACGCAGGCGGTCGACGACGCCGACCGGACGCTGATCACCTCGGCCATCGCTGCGGCCCTCGCGCTGCTGGTGGCCATCGGCGTGTTCGTCATCGCCCTGCGGCTGTCGAACCGGCTCATCGGACGGCTGGCGCGGCTGCGCGAGGACACCCTCGACGTCGCCGAGATCCGGCTGCCGGAACTGGTGGACCGCGTGCGGGCGGGTGAACCCGTCGACCTCGACGACAAGGGCCACTTCCTCGACCACGGCGACGACGAGATCGGCCAGGTCGCCGAGGCCTTCAACAAGGCGCAGCAGACCGCCATCGCGGCCGCCGTCGAAGAGGCCAGGACCCGTGAGGGCACCAAGACGGTGTTCCTCAACATCGCGCACCGCAGCCAGGTCATCGTGCACCGTCAGCTCAAGGTGCTCGACCAGGCCGAGCGCAAGCAGGAGGACCCGGAGCAGCTGGACACGCTCTTCCAGCTGGACCACCTCTCCACCCGCGCCCGCCGCAACGCGGAGAACCTGATCATCCTCGGTGGCGGGCAGCCCGGCCGTCAGTGGCGCAAGCCGGTGACGCTGGCCGAGCTGACCCGCGGCGCCTCGGCCGAGACCGAGGACTTCGCCAGGGTGAAGACGGCGAAGATGCCCGCGATGGCGGTGCAGGGCCCGGTCGTCGGCGACCTCGTGCACCTGCTCGCCGAGCTGATCGACAACGCGACGTCCTTCTCGCCGCCGCAGTCGCGCGTCGAGCTACGGGGCAACGTGGTCGGCAAGGGTGTCGTGATCGAGGTCGAGGACCAGGGCCTCGGCATCGAGCCCGAACAGGCCGCCGAGCTGAACGCGATGTTGGCCGATCCGCCGGACTTCGGCATCATGGCCCTGTCAGCCGAGCCACGGCTGGGCCTGTTCGTGGTCGCGCGCCTCGCCGCGCGGCACGGGATCTCCGTGCACCTGCGCGAATCCGCGTACGGCGGCACCAGGGCCATCGTGCTCGTCCGCACCGACCTGCTCGCGCCGGTCCCGTCTGATCAGCCGGAGGACGAGGTGGACCCCGAGAGCACCGAGGTGCCGGAAGCCGCGCCGCTGCTTCCGGGCCGTCGTGCCCGCCACCGCACCGAGATCCCCGCGGAGCGGCCCGAGCTGCCCGTGCCGATGCCGGTCGCGCCGCAGCCCCAGCAGCAGGCCCCGGAACAGCCCGGGTCCGCGTTGCCGCCGTTGCCCCCACGTCCGCCACGGGTTCCCCGGCCGGAGACTCCGCGGCCCGAGCCGATCCGCCCCGAGCCCGTGCGTGCCGAGGGTCGTCCGCAGCCGGCGCAGCCGCCGGCGTGGCCGCCCGCCGACACCCGGCCGCAGGACGGCCGTCCGCCGCAGACTCGGCGGCCCGGCCCCGAGGCGCCCGGCAGGCCACCGCTGCCGCAGCGCCGCCGTCAGGCGAACCTGGTCCCCCAGCTGATGGAGGACCGGCCCGCCGCCCAGCGCGAGGACGTCCGCGAGGACACCCCCGAGCTGGCGAGGAACCGCCTCGCCGCGTTCCAGCAGGGCACGCGCCGCGCGCGGGACGCCGAACCGACCGACGATTACACCGACCTCGACATGTACGGAGATCGTGACTAGATGGCCAACGCGGGAGTCAGTGAACTCGACTGGTTGCTGGATGACCTGGTCAAGCGCGTCAGCGGTGCCGACAGGGCGGTAGTCCTGTCCTCCGACGGCCTGCTCATCGGTCGGTCCGGGAACCTGTCGGAGCAGGACGGTGAGCACCTGTCCGCGGTCGCGTCGGCGTTCCAGAGCCTCGCGCGGGGCACGGGACGGCATTTCGGTGGCGGCAACGTCCGCCAGACCATGGTCGAGATGGACCACGCCTTCCTGTTCGTCACCGCGGCGGGCCGCGGTGCCTGCCTCGCGCTGCTGGCGAAGGAGGACGCGGACATGGGCCTCGTGGCCTACGAGATGAACCTGATGGTCAAACGGGTCGGCGCGGTGCTCACCTCAGCGCCCCGCGCCGCGACTCCCACGTCGCCATGAGCGGGCGGCACGAGTCGTGGTTCGAAGAGGAGGCCGGGCCGCTGGTCCGGTCGTACGCCGTCACGGGCGGGCGCACCCGCTCGGACACGATCGGCCTCGACCTGATCACCCTGGTGGTCGCGATGCGCTCCTCGCAGGAGGTGGCGGGCTTCGAGCCGGAGTACGGGCGGATCCTCAACCTGTGCCAGAGACCGACTTCCGTCGCGGAGGTCGCCGCGCGCATAGACCTGCCGCTGCCGGTGGTGAAGGTGCTGCTGAGCGACCTCATCGAACAGAACCTCGTGCTGTTCCGCACCGCGACCCCGGTCACCGACACCCCCAACAAACACGTACTCCAGGCGGTTCTTGATGGCATCCGGAAACTCTGAGCCCCGGCGATCCTTGACCGCGAACGCGGTCAAGGTCCTCATCGCCGGCGGGTTCGGGGTCGGTAAGACCACGATGGTCGGTTCGGTCAGCGAGGTTCCCCCGCTGCGCACCGAGGAGGTCATCACCGCGGCGTCCGAGGGCGTCGACGACCTCACCGGTGTCGAGAAGAAGACGACCACCACGGTGGCGCTCGACTTCGGCCGGATCACCATCAACCCCGAGCTGATCCTTTACCTGTTCGGCACGCCCGGACAGGACCGGTTCTGGTTCATGTGGGACGAGCTGGCCGAAGGCGCGCTGGGCGCGGTCGTGCTGGCCGACACTAGGCGGCTCGACAGCTGCTTCGCGGCCGTGGACTTCTTCGAGCGCCGCGGACTGCCGTTCGTCGTCGCCGTCAACTGCTTCGACAACGCCTACCGTTACGGCACCGAGGAGGTCCGGCAGGCGCTCGACGTCGGCATGGACGTCCCGCTGCTGCTGTGCGACGCGCGGGAACGCGAGTCGACGAAGCAGGTGCTGACCGTGCTGATGGAGCACGTGCTGGCGCTGTCGGACCTGGCCGCGGGGCTGCCACAGGGCCGCTGACGCCCCTCGCCGTTGTGCAATGAAGGACGCTTTCATCGCGAATCTCGCGATGAAAGCGTCCTTCATGTCATCCGAGGCGGGGGCTCAGGATTTGCGGCGGCGGAGCAGGGTGTCGAGCGCGTAGGTGCCCGGTCCCACCACCGCGAACAGCAGGAAGATCCAGGAGTACAGCGCGGCCGTCTCGCCCTTGTTCTGCAACGGCAGCAGCGCGTCGGGCTGGTGTACGACGAAGTACGCGTACGCCATCGTGCCCGAGAGCAGCACCGCGACCGGGCGGGT
This sequence comes from Amycolatopsis coloradensis, assembly GCF_037997115.1. Taxonomy (NCBI): domain Bacteria; kingdom Bacillati; phylum Actinomycetota; class Actinomycetes; order Pseudonocardiales; family Pseudonocardiaceae; genus Amycolatopsis; species Amycolatopsis coloradensis. Next base: position 7,466,415 of record NZ_CP150484.1, on the reverse strand, counting down.
GAACAGGCCCGCCAGGATCAGCAGCGAGCCGACCGTTTCGATCACCCCGGCGTACCAGCCCGGCCAGGTGGCGAACGGTACGGCGGGCTTGTCGAACAGGCCCATCTTCTGCAGACCGTGGCAGAGGAAGAGGAACGAGACCACAACGCGGACGACGGAGAGGGCCAGTCCCTGCCACTTGGGAGAGGCCGGGCCGACTTCCGTGGTCGTGGCGGCGGCTGTCTGGGTCATGACGCATCCTTCCGGCTCAAGGTGGTCTAAACCATTGATGCGATAGAGGATGCCGGATACCCCCATCGGCAGGGAACTTTCTTTCGGGGGGTAATTCCATGGTATGCCCCCGTTTATTGACAGCGAATCGACAGGTTCGCGATAAAAAGGCCCCTTTCCTGGAATGGTTCCAGGAAAGGGGCCTCGCGTTTTCCGTTCAGCGGCGGCGGCGCAGGGTGTCGAGGGCGTAGGTGCCCGGGCCGATCGCGGCGATCAGCAGGAAGATCCAGCAGTAGAGGGTCGACAGCTCGCCCATGTTCTGCAGCGGCAGCAGGCCTTCCGGCGCGTGCACGGTGAAGTAGGCGTAGGCCATGACTCCGGAGAGGAGCACCGCGACCGGCCGGGTGAACAGGCCGACCAGCACGAAGGCGGCGCCGACGAGTTCGATCACGCTGCCGTACCAGCCGGGCCAGGAACCGAGCTCGACCGAGCCGCCCGCGCCGTCGACGCCACCGAAGAAGCCGAATCCCTGCAAACCGTGGCAGAGGAAGAGGAACGAGACGACGATCCGGACGGCGGACTGGATCGCGCCCTGTGCCTTGGCGGCACGCGGGGTGGTGGTGGCGGTGGTCTCGGCGGGGGTGATGGTCTGCGTCATGGTTCCGGTCCTTCCGGGAGTGTCTGTCGGGCGGCTTCTGACAACGCGTCGGACAAGCCCGGCGCGAATCGACATCCTCACGGAAATTTTTTTCGCGGGCCGGTCACCTCACCCGGTCGGAGCAAGGCCAGACTGGACGGCATGGCGGGTAAGACGAGTGCCGGGATCCTGCTCTTCCGCAGGTCGGGCGAGGTGACCGAGGTGCTGCTCGGGCATATGGGCGGGCCGTTCTGGGCGAAGAAGGACGCGGGCGGCTGGTCGGTGCCCAAAGGCGAGTACGAGCCGGACGAGGCACCGGAGGCCGCGGCGCGGCGCGAGTTCCAGGAGGAACTGGGGTTGCCGGCGCCCGAGGGGGAGTACCTCCCGCTCGGCGTCGTGAAGCAGTCCGGCGGCAAGGTCGTGACGGTCTGGGCGGTGGAGGGCGACCTCGACCCGGCTCAGGTGGTGCCGGGCACCTTCGAGATGGAGTGGCCGCCGCGGTCGGGCCGGACGCAGGAGTTCCCGGAGGTCGACAGGGTCGCCTGGTTCGCGCTGGCCGAAGCGGAGGAGAAGCTGCTCAAAGGCCAGCGCCCGTTCCTCGTCCGGCTGGGTGAACTGCTCAACGGCTGAGTAACTCGCCGAGTGGTTTGTCGGCCAGCGAACCCAGTACGAGGTCGGCGTGGTCGAAGTTCAGCACCGCGGTGATCGCGTTCGGCACGGCGACGCATTCGAGCCCGGCGGCCTTCGCCGCGGTGACGCCGTGCGGTGAGTCCTCGAACGCGATCGCCTCGGCCGCGGGCAGGTCCAGCGCGGCGAGCGCGGCAAGGTAGAGGTCCGGGCTCGGCTTCGCCTCGTGGAGGTCACCGGTGAGGACGGCCTCGAACGCGTCCGCGAGGCCCAGGCGGTTCAGGTGCGTGGTGACCCAGTCGCCGGTCGAACTGGACGCGATGGCCAGCCGCAGGCCGTGCTCCTTCGCGTCCGCGAGGTACTCCACGACGCCGGGACGTGGCCCCACCGACTCCAGCAGCTCGGTGACCCTGGCGCGGACGCCGGTGCGGACCGCGACCCTGTCCAGGTTCTCGTCGTTCTTCTCCAGCAGTTCGAACATCGCGACGGCGGTGTTCTGCGTCCCGATCACGGTGTGCCAGACGTCGAGGGGGAGCTCGCCGCCGCGAGCGCGGAAGGTCTCCTGCCAGGCCGCGAGGACGGCCGCCTCGGTGTCGACCAGCGTCCCGTCGAAGTCGAAGATCAATGCGCCGGTCATGGGACGAGTCTACGTCTTGACTCACTGAGTGGCACGGATTACCGTACGCATTCGTTAGGAAACTTACCAAACGAACAGTGCTTGAAGTGCAGCGCCGCGCACCCGTCCCTCTCAACCCGCCGCCACGGATTCCCGGGGAGATCGATGTGAAGGCCCGAACCCGACTACTGCCACTAGGCGCGGCCGTCATCCTGTTGCCGACGCTGCTCAGCGGTAACGCCCAAGCCGCTGATGTCCTTTTGTCCCAAGGTAAACCCGTCCTCGTCTCCTCGGTGGAGAACTCCTCCTACGGCGGTCCGCTCGCCGTCGACGGCAAGAGCACCACCCGCTGGGCGAGCGCGGAAGGCGTGGACCCGCAGTTCATCCGCGTCGATCTCGGCGGCCCCTCGGCCATCAACCGGGTCAAGCTGAACTGGGAAGCGGCGTACGCCACCGCGTACCGGCTGGAAGTCTCCAGCGACGGCTCGGCGTGGACCTCGATCAAGTCCGTCACCAACGGCAACGGCGGGACCGACGACCTCACCGGGCTGGCCGCACGCGGCCGATACCTGCGCCTCGTCGGCACCAAACGCGCCACCAGCTACGGCTACTCCCTTTGGGAGATGCAGGTTTACGGGACGTCGGACTCCTCCGGCGACACGCAGGCGCCCACCGCGCCGACGAATCTCAAGGCGGGTTCGGTCACTTCGTCCACTGTGGATCTGACGTGGACCGGCTCGACGGACAACGTCGGTGTCAGCGGCTACGAGGTGCTGCGGAACGGCCAGGTCGTCGGCACTACGGAAAGCGCTTCCTATACCGACAGCGGGCTGAGCGCGTCGACCGCGTATACGTACACCGTCCGCGCGAAGGACGCCGCCGGCAACACCTCGGCGGCCAGCAACCAGATCCAGGCGACCACACAGGCGGGCGGTTCGTCGTTCGTCCTCGCCGCCTCCGGCGACATCGCCGAACAGTGCACCGCTTCGTCGTCTTCGTGCGTCCACCCGAAGACGGCCGCGCTGGTCGGCCAGATGAACCCGGCCGCGGTCATCACCATGGGCGACAACCAGTACGACGACGCCCACATCGAGGACTTCACGAAGTACTTCGACAAGACCTGGGGCAAGTACAAGAACATCATGCACCCGGTCCCCGGCAACCACGAGACCTACGACCACACCCCGCTGGGCGCCTACAAGCAGTACTTCGGCAAGATCGCGACGCCGAACGGGAAGACCTACTACAGCTGGGAAATGGGCAACTGGCACTTCGTCGCCATCGACAGCACGGAGTTCTCGCCCGGCCTCGCCACGAACGCGATCAGCGACGAGCAGCTGAACTGGATCAAGCAGGACCTGAAGAACAACACGAAGCCCTGCGTCGCCGCGTACTACCATCACCCGCGCTATACCTCGGGCGACCACGGCGACAACGACAAGATGGCCACGCTCTGGGAGACCCTGGTCCAGAACAAGGTCGACCTGGTGCTCAACGGGCACGACCACCACTACGAGCGGTTCTACCCGCAGAACGCCGACGGCGACAAGGACCCCGCGGGTCCGGTGCAGATCATCGGCGGCGGTGGCGGGGCGAGCCTGTACCCGGTCAAGACGGAGCACCCGGCCACGGCGAAGGCGATCTCGACCTACGGGGTGCTCAAGCTGAACATGTCCGACAACGCCTTCTCGACCCAGCTGATCGGTCTCGACGGCAAGACCATCGACTCCTCGCCCACCTACACCTGCCACTGATCCTCGCGATCGGGTGCCGATCTGGTTGACCTTCACCAGCAGCGCGTTGGCGGCGCGGCGGGTGATGCCCTCTTCGAGGCGGTCCGGGTTGGTGACGAACAGGTCGTCGCCGACCAGCTGGACCTTCTCGCCGATCTCGGTGGTCAGCTGGACCCAGCCGTCCCAGTCATCCTCGCTCAGCGGGTCCTCGATGGACACGAGCGGGTAGTCGCGGACGAGCTCGCCGTAGTAGGCCGACATCTGCTCGGCGCTCTTCTTCGCGCCTTCGAAGGTGTACGCGCCGTCGGAGAAGAACTCCGTCGCGGCGACGTCGAGCGCGAGCGCGACGTCGCGGCCCGGGGCGTACCCGGCCTTCTCGATCGCCTGAAGGATCAGGTCGAGCGCCTCGCGGTTGTTCTTCAAGCTGGGCGCGAAGCCGCCNGTGGTCGTCGCCGCTGCCGTGCTCCGTCCTTTGCGGACACACGCATGAGGACGCGGATCCTGGGAGTGGTGGCGGCGGTCGTCGTCCTGATCGCGGCGGCCGTCGGCTACGGTGTCGTCTCCCGGGACCGCGGCCCGGACGTCAACTCCGTCGCCGTCGTGTCCGGGCAGCCGGTTTCGGTGCGGGCCAAGGGGCAGCTGCTGTTCCGCAACACCGCCGAAGGCCCCGACTTCGGTCATCTGGCGACCGTCCCGGTCGACCGGCCCGGCGAGCCGAGGAAGGTGTCCGGCCTCAGCTGCGACCGGTTCGCCGCCTCGGCGGGGACCGCGCTGTGCCTGGCCGCGCAACCCGGCGTGCTGCCGCCGATGACCGACGTCATCGTGCTGGACAAGGACCTCAAGGAGATCCGCCGCATCGAACTGCCCGGCACCCCCAGCCGCGGCCGGGTCTCGCCGGACGGGAAGCTCGCCTACTGGACGCTGTTCGTCAACGGGGATTCCTATGCGGAGACCGGGTTTTCGACCAGGGCGGGGATCTTCAACCTGACGACCGGGAAGCTGATGAAGAGCATCGAGGAGATGGGGCTCCTGCTCGACGGCAAGCCGTACTACTCGTCCGACGTGAACTACTGGGGGATCACCTTCACCCCCGACGGCAAGCGGTTCTACGCGACCGTGGGGACGAAGGGGAAGACGTACCTGGTCGAGGCAGACTACGAGAAGCTCGTCGCGAGGATGATCCGGGAGAACGTCGAATGCCCGTCGCTCTCACCGGACGGGAAGCGGATCGCCTTCAAGAAGAAGGTTTCCGCCGACCTCGCGGCGCCGTGGCGGCTCGCCGTCCTCGATCTGGCCTCCGGGAAGGAGATCATGCTGGCCGAGACGCGCAGCGTGGACGACCAGGCGACCTGGCTCGACGACCGGACCGTGGCGTACGGCGTGGACTCGGCGATCTGGGCGGTTCCGGCGGACGGGAGCGGGGCGGCCCGGGTGGTGGTCGAGCAGGGTAGTTCGCCGGCGGGTGTGTAGGTGGCTCGTGAGTGGTAGGGACGGTTCTAACCGTCCTTACCACTCACGAGGCCCATGGCTTCCGCCTGCTCGCGGAACACGTCGTAAGCGGGCTTCCCGAACAGCGCGAACCGCACCAGTTCCACGGAGCCCGACCCGGCCGAGAGCGTGTTCACCACCGTCTCGAGGGCGATCTCCGCCGCGGATTCGACCGGCCACCGGTAGATCCCGGTCGAGATCGCGGGGAACGCCACGGTGTGCGCGCCGAGATCGGCGGCCACGTGCAGGGAGTTGCGGTGGCAGGCCGCCAGTAGTGCGGAGCGGTCTTCGGAATCGGACCACACCGGCCCGACGGTGTGCACCACCCAGCGCGCCGGGAGGCGGCCCGCCGTGGTGGCGACCGCCTCTCCGGTCTTCAGTCCCTTGCCGTAGTGCCCCGCGCGCAGCGCCCGGCATTCGGCGAGGATCTCCGGCCCGCCGCGGCGGTGGATCGCGCCGTCCACCCCGCCGCCCCCGAGCAGTGACGAGTTCGCGGCGTTGACCACGACGTCGACCCGTTGCTCGGTGATGTCGCCTTCGACCAGTTCGATCATCGTGATCGCTCCGTCAGTCGGTGAAGTACTCGATCAGGACCGGGGCCACGGCCTTCGGCTTGAGCATATGCGTCTGGCCTTCGATCGTGCGGTGCTCGGCGCCGGGGACCGCCTTCGCCAGCGCGGCGACACCGTTGCGGACCCACGCGGGGCTCTTGCCACCGTCCATGACCAGCGTCGGCACGGACACGCTCGCCCAGTGGCCTTCGGGCAACGGGGTGCCGTCGTGCAGACCGTCGAACAGGGCGGCGTCGTAGCGCAGGGTCGGCGCGACCTTCTTCAGCTTCGGCCAGGCCGGCATGAACTGCATCATGAAGACGACCGGAGCCGGGACACGGACGCCTTCCCGCATGAACGTCTTGATCGCGGTGCCGGGTTTGCCGGTGGCGATGGCCTTCTCCAGCCGTTCGGCGTAGTCGGCCGGGACCGGCGGGCGGGTGTCGTCGACGACCAGCGGGAGCTCGTAGACCGCCAGTTTCGTGATGGGGAGCCCGGCTTTCGCGGCTTCGAGGGCGAGCGCGGCGCCGGACGAGATCCCGTAGACGTAGGCGGTCCCGCCCGCTTCCTTGATCAGCGCGGCGATGTCCTCGACCTCGCGGGCGACGGAGAACGGCGCGGTGTCGCCGCTTTCGCCGCGGCCGCGGCGGTCGTAGGTGTAGACGGTGAAGTGCGCGGCCAGTTCGGCGGCCAGCGGCGTGGCCGGGCCGAACTCCCGGTGGCACATCGCGCCGTCGACCAGGATGACGGCGGGGCCGGAGCCGATGCGGGTGTAGGCGATGGTGGTGCCGTCTTGCGAGGTCACGGTGCTCATGGTGGTGATTCTCCTGGATGTGTTCAGCGGTTGGCGCGGAGGATGACGGCGGTGACCCAGCCCCAGGCCAGCATCACGGTGGCCCAGAAGGCGAGCATCACGACGGCGTTCGCATTGCCGGAGCTCATCGTGGCGAAGGCGGCGAAGAACGCGATGCCGGTGGCGCGGGAGTAGACGGCCCAGCCGCGGCTGCCCTCACGGGAGAAGCGGCTCGCGAACACGAAGGTAGCGACGATCAGCGACAGGAAACCGATCGAGCCGGCGGCCATGTGCAGGACGCCCGCGGTGCTGAGGGTGGCGGGGCCGGTGCCGACCGGGAAGCCGTTGCCGGGGTCGGCCTTGAAGACCGCGGCGAACAGCAGGCTGACGCCGAAGACGCCCAGCAGCCGCGGCCCCCACGTGCTGCCTCTGCCCGATTCGAGCGTCCGGCTCAGCCCGATCGCTCCCGCGATCATCAGGACCCCGGTGACCAGGAAGTTCGTCACCTGGATCCAGCCGGCGTCGCCGTTGCTCAGCATGCTCGCCGGGTGCTTCGCCGGGTCGAAGCCGTCGCGCACGGCGGCCTGGGTGAGCGAGGTCAGGAAGTACAGCGGGCCCGAGACGGCGCCGCAGGCAAGCAGGGCGCGAGTGGGGAGCGCGACGTGGGTTCGGGTGGCGGTGATGGTCATTGTTTCGGCCTTTCGGGGCGGCGAGTGCGTTGGCACAACCTTCGCTCCGAAAGCCACAGTTGTCAAGACAAAAAAATTTGTCGGTGGTGGATGGTGCGACGCCGGAGGTGTCGCGACTCGGTGACTACTTGCCGTTTCGCAAGGTCAGGAGAGTGATCTCGCTCGGCGCGAAGACGCGCAGCGGCGGTCCCCAGAAGCCGGTGCCGCGGCTCGTGTAGAGCTGCGTGCGCTCGCCGTGGCGCGAAAGCCCGGCCAGTACGGGCTGGTCGAGCCGGACCAGGAGATGGAACGGCCAGATCTGGCCACCGTGGGTGTGCCCGGAGATCTGGAGATCGATACCGGCTTCGGCGGCCTGCTTGACCTGCTTCGGCTGGTGGGCGAGCAGGACGACCGGAGTGCTCGCGGGGACGCCGTCGAGCGCGGCGGGCAGGTCGGGGCCGTGGCCGGGCAGGCCGGAGGCGGCGCCGGTCGGGTCGTCGATACCGGCGAAGACGAGCGTGTCCCCGCCGCGGCCGACGGGCACGTGCCGGTTGTGCAGCGTCTCCCAGCCGAGGTCGCGCATGTGGTCGAGCCAGGCCTGCGCCTCGCCGAAGTACTCGTGGTTGCCGGTGATGTAGAACTTGCCGAGCTTCGCCCGCACCTTCCCGAGCGGCGCGACCTGCTCCTGCCGCTTGGCGACGGTACCGTCGGCGAGGTCGCCCGCGTGGGCCACGACATCCGCGTCGAGCTCGTTCACCACTTCGACGACCTTCTCCGACCACGTCGTCCGGTTCAGCGGGCCGAAGTGGGTGTCGGTGATGATCGCGAAGCGGAGACCGTCGAGCCCGGCGCCGAGGCGGGGGAGCACGACGTCGAGTTCTTTGAGCCTTGGCACGCGCCGGGCCTCGAACATCCCGTACGCCGCCAGCGCCGCGAAGACGACCAGGACGACGCCGGACACGATTCCCGCCGCACTGTCCACTCCGGACACGACGAGCACGAGCCGCAGCACGTTTCCGAGTATCGACAAGGAGAACAGCAGCCAGATCAACCCGAGCGAGAGATCACCGATCTTCGCCGCGAGATCACGCTGCCACGGGCCGTGGCCGAGGACCATGCACGCGGGGACGGCGATCGCAGCGGTGGCGAACACGACCGTGCCGAGGACTTCGAGCGCGACCGGGAGTGCGGGGGAGCCGACGATCGTCCACCACGGCACTCCGAACAGGAGGGCGAGAACGGCGATCAGCGCGGCGACGCGGACAAGGATGCGGGGCATGATGTCGGCCAGACTAACAGACCATTGGTCTCTACCGCTGTCTTCGCTGAGGGCGTCTCAGGTACGTAGATGGGCGTCGCGCGGCGGACGTGCCGGGGCTCGCCTGGCTGCGGTTCGGCGTCGGTTCAGGGGGTCGTGAGTGTTTAGTGTCGTTAGAACGACCCAAAACACTCACGACCCCCTGAACCGACGGCTTCCCGCCGCCCTCGCCCCTCGCCGGTCAGACGCGCTAGCGGCCGACGTAAGCGCGAAGGTGCCGCGCCGTGAGCGTGTCACCGGAGGCGACCAGATCGGCCGGAGTTCCCGTGAACACCACCTGACCTCCGTCCGAACCCGCGCCCGGCCCGAGATCCACGATCCAGTCCGCGTGCGCCATCACCGCCTGGTGATGCTCGATCACCACCACCGTGTTCCCGTCGTCGACGAGCCGGTCCAGCAGGCCCAGCAGCTGGTCGACGTCGGCGAGGTGCAGGCCGGTGGTCGGTTCGTCGAGGACGTACGTCGCCGACTTCTCCGCCATCCGGATGGCGAGCTTGATCCGCTGCCGTTCCCCGCCGGACAGGGTCGTGAGCGGCTGCCCGAGCCCGAGGTAGCCGAGGCCGACGTCGGAAAGCCGGTCCAGGATCGTCCGTGCCTGCCCCGAGGGGAAGAACTCGCGCGCCTCGGCGACGGGCATCGCGAGGACCTCGCTGATGTCCTTGCCCCGCAGCTTGTACGTCAGCACCTCGGCGGTGAACCGCTTGCCCTCGCATTCCTCGCAGACCGTCGCCACGCCGGCCATCATCGCCAGGTCCGTGTAGATCAGGCCGATGCCCTTGCACTTCGGGCAGGCGCCTTCGGAGTTCGCGCTGAACAGGGCCGCCTTGACGCCGTTGGCCTTGGCGAACGCGGTGCGGATCGGGTCGAGCAGGCCGGTGTAGGTCGCCGGGTTGCTTCGCCGCGAGCCGCGGATGGCCGACTGGTCGAGCACCACCACGTCGTCCCTTGTGGACAGTGAGCCGTGGATGAGCGAGCTCTTGCCCGAACCGGCGACGCCGGTGACCACCGTCAGCACCCCGAGCGGGATATCGACGTCGACACCGCGCAGGTTGTGCCGGGTCGCGTTCCGGATCTCGATCTGCCCGCGTGCCACGCGGACGTCGGTGCGCAACCGCGCCCGGTGGTCGAGGTGCCGCCCGGTCAGCGTGCCGGACGCGCGCAGTCCGGCGACGTCACCGGTGTAACAGATCTGCCCGCCGTTCGGCCCGGCGCCGGGGCCGAGGTCGACGACGTGGTCGGCGATCTCGATCGTCTCCGGTTTGTGCTCGACCACGAGCACCGTGTTCCCCTTGTCCTTCAAGAGCAGGAGGAGACCGTTCATCCGCTGGATGTCGTGCGGGTGCAGCCCGACGGTCGGTTCGTCGAAGACATACGTGACGTCGGTGAGGCTGGAACCCAGGTGCCGCACCATCTTCACGCGCTGCGCCTCGCCGCCGGACAGCGTCCCCGATTCACGGTCGAGGCTCAGGTAACCGAGGCCGATCTCGACGAGCGAGTCGAGGGTGCCGCGCAGGGTCTGCATCAGCGGCCCGACCGACGGATCATCGATCTTGCGGAGGAAGTCGGCAAGGTCGTTGATCTGCATCGACGAGCAGTCGGCGATGTTCAGCCCCTCGATCTTCGAGGACAGCGCCGCCTGGTTGAGCCGCGCGCCTTCACACGCCGGGCACCGCCGGAAGGTGATCGCCCGGTCCACGAAGGCCCGGATGTGCGGCTGTGTCGCTTCCTTGTCCTTCGACAGGAACAGCCGCTGCACCTTCACCAGGAGGCCTTCGTAGGTGGTGTTCATCCCGCCGAGCTTCATCTTGGTGGCGGGCTTGTGCATGAAGTCTTCCCACTGCTGCGGGGTGTAGTCCTTCAGCTTGACCGCGGGATCGACGAAACCGGACTCCGCCAGCCCCTTCCAGTACCAGCTGCCGGGCGTGAAGTTCGGGACGGTGATCGCTCCCTCGTCGAGCGAAAGTTCCTTGTCGACGAGCTGGTCGATGGCGATGCTGGAGACCTTGCCCAGCCCTTCGCATTCGGGGCACATCCCCTCGGGAAGGTTGAAGCTGAACGCTCCCGACGTCCCCACGTGCGGCGTTCCCAGCCTGCTGAAGACGATCCGCAGCATCGTGTGCGCGTCGGTCGCGGTGCCGACCGTGGACCGGGAGTTGGCGCCCATCCGCTCCTGGTCGACGACGATCGCGGCGCTCAGGTTCCGCAGCGCGTCCACGTCCGGCCGTCCGACCGGGGCCATGAAGGACTGGATGAACGCGGTGTAGGTCTCGTTGATCAGCCGCTGCGACTCCGCGGCGATGGTGCCGAACACCAAGGACGACTTCCCCGAACCCGAGACACCGGTGAAGACGGTGAGGCGGCGTTTGGGGATGTCGACCGAGACGTCGGCGAGGTTGTTCTCTCTGGCTCCGCGCACCTGGATCATGTCGTGGCTGTCGGCGGCCGAAGGCATGGCTCTCCCCTGGTTGGAACTCTTTAGCCTGTAAAGTGAGGGTAGCAGAGGTTAGTTTATGCTGTAAGGAGTTGGCAAGTGGTCGTCTACGCGGCGCAGGGAGACCCCCGGCGGTCGATGGCACTGCTGTGGCGGACCGAGTCGCCGGACGCCGAGCGACCCGGCCCCAAACCGGGGCTTTCGGTGGGTCTGATCGTCGAAACCGCCATCGCCATCGCGGACGCCGAGGGGATGGCGGGTCTTTCGATGCGGGCCGTCGGGGACCGGCTCGGCCGCACGGCCATGGCGCTCTACACCTATGTCCCGAGCAAGAGCGAACTCGTCGATCTCATGTACGACACGGCGCTCGCCGAGCTTCCGGCCGCTTACGACGGAGACGGCTGGCGGGCCGACGCCGCGCGCTGGGCCGAGGATCTGTGGGACTTCTACCTGCGGCACCCCTGGGTCCTTCAGGTCTCGCAGGCGCGGCCGGTGCTCGGGCCGAACGAGTACGTCGTCCTGGAGGCGCTGGTGAAGATCCTGCGCCGGACCGGATTGCGGCCGACGGCGTTGCGGCGGCTGGTCAGCGCGCTGTACTCGTGCGTGCGCGAGCCTGCCAGGACGGCCTCGGAGGCACGGCTGGCCGAAAAGGTGACCGGGCAGTCCGACGACGAGTGGTGGTACGCGCGCTCCGCGCATCTGAAAGAGGTCTCGCCGGACTTCGCCGAACGTTTCCCGACGTTGACCTGGATGGAGAGTGAGCACGCGTTCCGGATGGAGGACGAGACGGTGTCCTATCTGGAGCAGGAGGCGAGGGAGGCCTTCGAGTTCTCGCTGGCGGTCATCCTGGACGGAATCGAAGTCGCGACGAAAGCGGAGTAGCCTTCTCCGCATGCCCTCCGATTTCGCCTTGAAGACCATGAACGCCGTCCACCGCGTCATCCAGAAGGTCAGCGGCGGCCGCGCCGGCTGGCAGGTCGCCGGGATGACCGTCCTGGAGCTGACCACCATCGGCCGCAAATCCGGCCAGCCGCGCACGGTCCTGCTGACGTCGCCGTTGCGCGAGGGCGACGCGTACGTCATCGTCGCCTCCCGCGGTGGTGACGACCAGCACCCGGCGTGGTTCCTCAACCTCCGCGACAACCCCGAAGTCCAGGTCACGCTGAAGGGCGAGAGTCCGAAGCCGATGATCGCGAGCGTCGCCGACGCCGATCTGCGTGCCCGTCTGTGGCCCAAGATCACCGCGGACTTCAAGAACTACGCGCAGTACCAGACCAAGACCGAACGCGAGATCCCCGTGGTGCTGTTGTCGCCCAAGGCGTAGGTGCGTGTTCGGTCGCAGTACAGCGCGAGCGCGAGGATCCCGTTGTCCACACCGGACATGGCCGTTCCCGCGAGNCGGGTTCTGGCCCGAAACGCCACTCACGACAGCATCAAGAGCGGCACGATCGAAGGCGGCCATGAGCGGACCGCCCACCGCACTCGACACGTTTGCCTTACCCCCAATAAGTGCTGTCCTGGTTCACCAGGGGAGCGGCCCGGGACACCGAGCCGTTACGTTGCATCACCCGCAAGACAAGAACAGCGCCGGGCGAACGGCTTCGATGCCGCGCGCCCGGCGCTTTCGCGTCCCGTTCGTCCGGGTCAGTCCGTGCCGGATTCGATCGCGGCGTGGTCCAGCAGTTCGTCCTCGGCCGAAGCCTTGCCGCGCGAGGCGATCGCCTGCGCGCCGCCCGCGTCCATGGCCCCGATCAGGCCGGTCGACGCGGCCTGCGCGGCGCCGATCAGCGTCGGGTGCCCGCCGCCGACCATGCCGAGCCCGGCGTACTGCTCGAGTTTGGCGCGCGAGTCCGCGATGTCGAGGTTCCGCATGGTGAGCTGGCCGATCCGGTCCACCGGGCCGAACGCCGAGTCCTCGGTGCGCTCCATGGACAGCTTGTCCGGGTGGTAGCTGAAGAACGGGCCGGTGGTGTCGAGGATCGAGTAGTCCTCACCGCGCCGCAGCCGGAGAGTGACCTCGCCGGTGACGGCCGCGCCGACCCACCGCTGCAGCGATTCGCGCAGCATCATCGCCTGCGGGTCCAGCCAGCGGCCTTCGTACATGAGCCTGCCGAGACGACGGCCTTCGTTGTGGTAGCTGGCGAGGGTGTCCTCGTTGTGGATCGCGTTGACGAGCCGCTCGTACGCCGCGTGCAGCAGCGCCATGCCCGGCGCCTCGTAGATACCGCGGCTCTTGGCCTCGATGATCCGGTTCTCGATCTGGTCGGACATGCCGAGCCCGTGCCGCCCGCCGATGGCGTTGGCCTCCAGGACCAGGTCGACCGCGGTGGCGAACTCCTTGCCGTTGATCGTCACCGGGCGGCCCTGTTCGAAGCCGATCGTGACGTCCTCCTGCGCGATCTCGACCTCGGGGTCCCAGAACCGGACGCCCATGATCGGGTTCACGATCTCGATGCCGGTGTCGAGGTGTTCCAGCGACTTGGCCTCGTGCGTCGCGCCCCAGATGTTCGCGTCGGTGGAGTAGGCCTTCTCGGTGCTGTCCCGGTACGGCAGGCCGTGGGCCTGCAGCCACTCGGACATTTCCTTGCGTCCGCCGAGCTCGCTGACGAACGCGGCGTCCAGCCACGGCTTGTAGATCCGCAGGGACGGGTTCGCGAGCAGCCCGTAGCGGTAGAACCGCTCGATGTCGTTGCCCTTGAAGGTGGACCCGTCGCCCCAGATCTGGACGTCGTCCTCGAGCATCGCGCGCACCAGCAGCGTGCCGGTGACCGCGCGGCCGAGCGGGGTCGTGTTGAAGTAGGTGCGGCCGCCGTTGCGGATGTGGAAGGCGCCGCAGGCCAGCGCCGCGAGCCCTTCCTCGACCAGCGCGGCCTTGCAGTCGACGGCGCGCGCGATCTCGGCGCCGTAGGCCTTCGCCCGGCCCGGGACCGACGCGATGTCGGGTTCGTCGTACTGGCCGATGTCAGCGGTGTAGGTGCACGGCACTGCACCCTTCTCGCGCATCCACGCGACCGCTACCGAGGTGTCGAGGCCGCCGGAGAAGGCGATCCCGACGCGTTCGCCGACAGGCAGAGAGGTGAGTACCTTGGACATGATGGAAGTATATGCATAAGAGTGTATGACCATGCAAGCCGGGGTGGGCAGGGCAACTCGGGTGGGTGGCCGCGTGGGTCGTGAGTGGCGATTCGGGTTCTAACCCGAATCGCCACTCGCGAGGCGTTCGGTGGGCTCGGTACCGGCGCCCGCGCCCGCCAGTACAGGAAGGGGACCTTCATGTACTTGGCAAGGTGTGAAGGTCGAGTTTCCTCGGCTGAGCCGAGGGAAGGGGGCCTTCACGCGCGGCCGCTGTGCCTGCTGTGCCTGCTGTGGTCGCTGGTGCACCTGGGACGAGAGCGGCGCCCCTGAAGGTAGTGAAGGCCTCCTTCACTACCTTCAGGGTAGGCAAGGAGGCCTTCACTACCTGACCCACGATCAGCCGTAGTCAAACCCAGTCAGTAGGTACCTAAGGCACTCTTGGCCCTAACCGTCCTTACCACTCACGACCGCCTGGCCCCATCCCCCGCACGGGCCGGGTCCATCGGCCCTACCGGCGAGTCGGTAAGCCGGGGACCGTGGCTCTCGACGAACCACACGACGAGAACGCGGGGATGCCGATGTCCGACTCCTTGGGTCTCGCGACGCTCGGCCGCGAGCAGTGCCTGGCACTGCTCGCGGGTGCCGGGCTCGGCCGGGTGGTGTTCACTTCGCGGGCCATGCCCGCGATCCAGCCCGCGCGGTTCGCGCTCCACCACGGCGCGATCGTGGTCCGGACGCCGTCACAGAGCGCGTTGTTCGCCGGGATACTCGACAGTGTGGTGGCGTTCGCCGTCGACGAGTTCGGAAAGGACCTGGAGACGGGCTGGTTCGTCACCGTCGTCGGCCGCGCCTCCGAGGTGCGTGATCCAATCGTGATCGCCGAACTCGAGACCCTGCCGCTGAGCTGCTGGACTGGTCAGGTGGATTCCCGGTACCTTCACATCCCGATCGAATCGGTGACCGGTCGAAGGATCCTCGGCGCTTGCAGTAACGAAGCACTGTCTGTGATCGACGCACCAGATGAGCTATCCGGGCGCGTCTGTCATTCCTGACCCCACTGCCCGGGGAGTTACTCCGGGACGGTGACGTCAGTGCGGCGGATGAGTGCGGCGAGCGACGCCAAGGCGCCCAGGATTCTGGACGCGGTGGCCGGGATCGCCCACGATCTCAGCCTCTCCGACGTTCTGCGGCGGATGGTCGAATCCGCCTGCGAGCTGACCGGTGCGCCGTACGGGGCGCTGAGCGTGCTCGATTCCGACGAGTTCATCCGCTTCGGCGACGCATGGGAGCTGCCGCCGTCCGAGGACGAGTCCCGCGTGATGCCGATCCGCATGCGCGGGCGCATCTTCGGGATGCTGTACCTCGCCCGCAAACCGGACGGCGAGGAGTTCACCGAAGCCGAAGAGGATCTGCTCGTCGCGCTCACCGCGGCGGCCGGTGTGGTGATCGAGAACGCCGCGCTGTTCGAGCAGGTGCAGCGGCGCGAACGCTGGCTCGAAGCCTCGTATCACGTCACCGGCGCGCTCCTGACCGACCAGGATCTGACCGCGACCCTGCGCCTGATCGCCGAGCGCGCCCGCGTCGTCGCCGGTGCCACCGCGGGCGCGGTGGCCCGTCCCCGCGGCGACGGGCAGCTGATCTTCGAGGTCGTCGAGCCGCCGGGCCCGGACGCGGACCGGCTCGCCGGGATCGTCGTGCCGACCGAGGGCACCGCGACCGGGATGGCGTTCACCACCGGCAAACCCGTCGTGGTCCGGGACTACGGCGAGAAGGTCGTCGAGTACCAGAGCGGGCGCGGTGCCGTCATGCCCGCGGCGATCAAGGACCTCGACTCCACGGTCGTCGTCCCGCTGATCGCCGGCGAGGAGAAACTCGGTGTCCTGCTGGTGGCGAAGTTTCGCGACAGGACCCCTTTCTCCGCCTACGACGTCCAGCTCGCGGAGACCTTCGCGGCGCACGCCGCGCTCGCGGTCGAATTCGCCCGCGCGCAGCAGGACAGGCAGCGGCTCGCCGTCTTCGAGGACCGCGATCGGATCGCCCGCGACCTGCACGACCTGGTGATCCAGCGGCTGTTCGCGATCGGGCTCGGTCTGGAGGGACTCAGCAGGCTCGCGGTCGAACCCGCCGTCGCCGGTCGCGTGACCGGGTTCGCGCACGAGATCGACCGCACGATCCGGGAGATCCGCAACAGCATCTTTTCGCTGCAGGAACCGGCGGAAGCACAGGGCAGCCTCCGGTCGGAGCTGCTGCGCGTCGCGCTGGACGCGGGCTGCGCGTCGGAACCCCGGGTCGGGTTCGACGGGCCGCTCGACTCGAGCGTGCCGGACACCGTCCGCTCGGACCTCATCGCGACCCTGCGCGAGGCACTGTCCAATGTGGTCAGACACGCCGCGGCGACGACGGTTTCGGTCGACGTCTCGGTCGACCGCGACGGGCGACGGCTGAAGCTTTCGGTGGTGGACGACGGCGTCGGCATGCCCGCCGAACCAGGTCATCGCAGCGGGGTGGCGAACCTCGCCGAACGCGCGGCACGCTGGAACGGGTCGTTCAGCGTCGAAGCGAGGCCGGAGGGCGGGACGAGGCTCGACTGGTCGGTGGAGCTGCCGGCCCGACAGGGGAGCGTGGGATGACGATTTCGGTGTTCCTGCTGGACGATCACGAACTCGTCCGCACCGGGCTGAAGACCGTCTTCGAGGCCGAGGACGATCTCACCGTGGTCGGCGAGGCGTCCACGGCCGCCGAGGCCTACGTGCGGATCCCCGCGGTCAAACCCCAGGTCGCGGTGCTCGACGTCCGGCTGCCGGACGGTGAAGGGGTCAGCGTCTGCCGGGAGATCCGGGCGTCCGTCGATCCGCCGCCCGCCTGCCTGATGCTGACCTCTTATTCGGACGACGACGCGTTGTTCGGCGCGATCATGGCGGGTGCGGCCGGGTACATGCTCAAGCAGGTCTCCGGCGACGCGCTCGTCAAGGCGGTCCGCACGGTCGCCGCGGGCGGATCGCTCCTGGACAGCACGCTGACAGCGTCGGTGATGAACCGGCTGCGCGGGGAGAGTGACCTCCAGGACCCGCGATACGAACAGCTGAGCCCGCAGGAGCGGCGGGTGCTCGACCACATCGCCGACGGGCTGACGAACCGCCAGATCGCGGAAAAGCTGTACCTGGCGGAGAAGACGGTCAAGAACTACGTGTCGTCCCTGCTGCACAAGCTCGGTTTCGAACGCCGGACCGCCGCCGCCGTCTACGCCACGCAACGCCGCAGGTCCACCTCCTAGAAGAAGGTGAACCCGCCGGCGAAATCGGGATCCGCGCGCAGCACCCGGCGCAGTTCGTGGAGCGCCCGGTGCTGGGTGACGCGGACCGCGCCCGCGCTCGCCATGCCCAGCGCGACGGCGGTCTCTTCGGCGCTGTACCCGTGGACCACGCGCAGCACCAGCACGGCGCGTTGCTTCGCCGAAAGGATTTCGAACAGCCGCGACAACCGGCGGCCGCGGTCCGCCTTCTCGACCTCTTCGAACGTCGGATTCCACGGCCCGTCCTGTTCGGGCTCCGGATCGGGCACCGGCGCGGACGGGTCGCGGGCGAGGTTCCGGCGGACGTCGGCGACCTTGTGCGAGGCGATCCCGAAGACGTACGGCAGGAAGCTGTCGTCCTGGTAGCTGTAGCGCGGCAAGGCGACGAGGACGGCCATCAGGACCTCCTGCGTGCAGTCGTCGGCGCTGGAGACGCCGCGTGTCGTCATGCCCAGCCTGCCCACGCAATATCGGAACACGATCGGCCGGAGAAGCGCCAGCAGGCTCCCGACGGCCCGCCGGTCACCCCTGATCGCCGCACGGATCAGTTCACCGTCCGGCTCTCCCGGGCGGGGCTGATATGTCGGGCGTACGGCCTCGGACACGGTCATCACGCCGGATCGGCCGTTCTCGGCGCGCCCCTGTGCGTTTCCATCGTCCCCACCTCCCGAAAGCCCCCAGGCCTGTCTGGCCCTCTTGACGTTACGGAGCGCGTCCGCGCGTCACACCGGTACAGCAGCCCGGAGTAGTCGGGTCTTTAGGCCCTGGTGTCCCCGGGGTATGGACTTTCGCCAGATTGGTCTAGACAATTAGCCCAGCGCGGCGGCAGGCCGCCCTTTCACGGAGGAATCGCGATGAGGCGTTCCAGATCCTTGGCTTTCCTGGCCGTTTTGGTGCTCACCTTCACCGGCCTGATAACGGGCGGCGGCACCGCGAACGCGGCCAACCTGCTCCTCAATCCCGGTTTCGAGGCGGGTTCGACGTCCGGCTGGTCCTGCGCGGCGGGCGCGGCCGTGAGCACACCGGTCCGTTCGGGTGGTCATGCCGTCGCGGTGACGCCCGGCTCGACGATCGGCAAGTGCGCACAGACGGTATCCGTCCAGCCGAACACGACCTACGCGGTTTCGGCCTGGGTGAACGGGAACCCGGTGTACCTCGGGGTCACGGGCGGGCCGTCGACCTGGACCGCGGCGACCTCCTACACGCAGCTGTCGCTTTCGTTCACGACGTCCGCCACGCAGACGACGGCGGAGGTGTACGTCCACGGCTGGTACGGGTCAGGCACCTTCTACGCGGACGACATCAGCCTCGACGGACCCGGCGGTGGCACCCCCGGCGCGCCGACCGCACCGGAGAATCCGGCCGTGGGCACGGTGACGAACTCGTCGATCGCGCTCTCGTGGGGCGCCTCGGCCGGGACGGTGACCGGCTATCGCGTGTACGAGGCAGGCAAGGTGGTCGCGACGGTGACCGGGACTTCGGCGACGATCTCGGGACTGACGGCCTGTTCGTCGCACACCTATTCGGTGGCCGCCTACAACAGCGCGGGCGAGTCGCCGAAGACGACGGAGGTGGGCGCCACGACCTCCGGCTGCGTCGACTCCGGCCTGCCGAAGCACGCGCTGATCGGCTACTTGCACGCGAGTTTCGCCAACGGTTCCGGCTACACGCGGATGGCCGACGTCCCGGCGGCGTGGGACATCATCAACCTGGCCTTCGGTGAACCGACTTCGGTGACGTCCGGAGACATCCGCTTCACGCGGTGCCCGGTCGCCGAATGCCCGGCCGTGGAAAGCGACGCGGACTTCATCGCCGCGATCCGCGCGAAGCAGGCGCAGGGCAAGAAGGTCCTGATCTCCATCGGAGGTCAGAACGGCCAGGTGCAGCTGACCACGACCGCGTCACGCGACGCGTTCGTCAGTTCGGTGTCCGCGATCATCGACCGGTACGGGCTGAACGGGCTCGACATCGACTTCGAGGGCCACTCGCTGTACCTCAACTCCGGCGACAACGACTTCCGCAACCCGACCACTCCGGTGATCGTCAACCTCATCTCGGCGTTGAAGACGCTGAAAGCGAAGTACGGCGCGGGATTCGTGCTGACGATGGCGCCGGAGACGTTCTTCGTGCAGACCGGATACCAGTACTACGGCGGCCTCGGCGGCGCTGACAACCGGACGGGCTCGTACCTGCCGGTGATCCACGCGATGCGGGACGCGCTGACCGTGCTGCACGTCCAGGACTACAACTCCGGGCCGGTGATGGGGCTGGACAACCAGTACCACTTCATGGGCGGCGCGGATTTCCACATCGCGATGACCGACATGATCAAGGCGGGCTTCACGGTGTCCTCGACCGGCTTCCGGTTCCCGGGGCTGCGTGAGGACCAGATCGCGTTCGGCCTGCCGGCCGCGGTGAGCGCGGGCAACGGGCACACCGCGCCGGCGGCGGTGCATGCGGCGCTGAACTGCCTGGTGAAGAACTCCGGATGCGGGTCGTATTCCTTGCGCGGCGGCGCTTCGCCCGCGTTGCGGGGGCTGATGACGTGGTCGATCAACTGGGATCGGTACTACGGGTGGGAGTTCCAGAACGCCCACGAGCCGTTCCTGAACACCCTGCCCTGACCCGCGTTTAGAGGACCAAACGCGTTGCTTCCGAGTACGTGAAGGACCCCTTCCTGTACCTAGGCGCAAGGGAGGGGTCCTTCACGTACCCAGGGCTCGCGTGCGCCTGTCACGGGGGCAAGAAAGGGTTGCGAAAGCCACTTTCGCAACCCCGCCTTCCCCTCAAGCACACCATGAACCACATCGGCGGCGTGGTGAAGGCCCCCTTCACTACCTTCAGGGTAGGCAAGGAGGCCTTCACGACGAGGGAGCCGCGGCACCCGCGAAACCCCGGCAGGCGTGCAAAGGAGCGGGCCCCGCAGACTCGCCACGGACGGATCGGCGTCGCATGCCNGAGGCGTAGGGGACGTCCCGGATCTCGCCGTCCACGAGCACTCGCGCGGTTCAAAGGGGACGTCAGAAGGCCGCGGTGATCCGCGTGAAGTCCCAGTCGTTCTGTGCGATACCACTGCAGTTCTCGGCGACCCCGCCGTTCGGGCAGCCCCGGTCCCGGTTGGTCGACCAGAACGCGAGCCTGGCGATCTTGTTGGTCTTGGACCAATCGGTGATCCGAGTCCAGGTGTCGAGACTCGTCAGCTCCCGCTGGTCCGAAAGACCGTTCATCCCGCTGATGCCCAGATGGCTGTACGCCGTGGCGTCGTTCCACCCGAAGGTCGACTTCAGCTTGTCCCGCAGGCCGTTCGCGGCCCGGATGGTGTTCCCGTACATGTCCGCGCCACCACCGAAATCGAACGGCATGATCGTGTAGACGTCGATCCCGGCGTTCAGCGCCTTCGACTGGTCGATGAGCCGGTTGCCCCAGGAGTTCGGGCCGCTGGTCGTCGTGCCGAAGGTGAGGATGGTCTGGATGCCGGGGTTGTTCGCCTTCACGATCTTCAGCGCGTTCAGCACGCGGTCCTGCACGACCGCGTTCTCGAACTCGTCGGTGTTCTCGATGTCGATGTCGATCGCCTTGAGAGCGTAGGCGTCGATCACCTTCTGGTAGGCCCCGGCGAGCGCTTCCGGCGTCGAGCAGTTCGGGCCGAGTTTGTTGCCGCTCCACCCGCCGAAGGACGGCACGATCTGTCCGCCCGCGGCCTTGATCTGCGCGATCGCGTTCGCGTCGACGCCGCCCTGCAGCGGACGGCTGCCGTCCCAAGCGGGATTGCACCCACCGGACGACAGGATGAACGCCATCGTGAACCACTTGATCCCGGTCGCGTTCATGACCGTCTGCGGGTTCGGCGGGCTGCCCCAGCCCATGTACAGGTACGGCGCGCCACGGCCGCCGGGCAACGGCGGGTTGGTCGTGGTCGTCGTCGGAGAGGTCGTGGTCGTGGTCGTGGTGGTCTGCGTCGTGGTCGGACCGCCCCCGCCCGGATCGCAGGACCCACCGTTGATCTTGCAGTTCGCCGGGGCGACGTAGCCCCCGGAGTACTTGACGTTGAAGCCGAAGCTGGTGGAACCGCCGTGGGAAAGGTTGCCGTTCCAGGTGTTCTTCACCGTCACGTGCTGGCCGGAGACCGAGTAACTGCCGTCCCACAGCGAAGCGATCGAGTGCCCCGCGGGGAGGTCGAATTCGACCGTCCACGAGGGAAGGCTCGATCCGGAGTTGTTGCTGATCGTGTACTTGCCTTCCCAGCCGGAGCCCCAATCGGAGCCCTTGCTGAAGGCGGCGCCGACGCCGCCGGCCGCGGAGGCCGGCGCGATCACGAGGACCGCGCCGGCCGTTGCGGCAGCGGCGGCCAGGCCCACGGCCTGGATCCAAGTCCGCTTAGCCACTGTCAACCTCTCAGTTCAGGCCGTTGCGCATGGCCGTGACGAGCTCACCGTTGGAGGTGTCACCACTGAGTTCCCAGAAGAACGCGCCGCCGAGACCCTGGTTCTTGGTCCAGCCCATCTTTCCGTTGATGGTCGCGGGAGTGTCGTAGCTCCACCAGTTGTTGCCGCACTTCGCGTACGCGGTGCCCGCGATCGTGCCGGTCGACGGGCAGCTGTTCTTGAGGATCTTGTAGTCCTCGATGCCCGCCTCGTAGGTGCCCGGTGCCGCGCCGGTCGCGGTGCCGCCCGGGGCGTCCTGAGTGACGCCGGTCCAGCCTCGGCCGTAGAAACCGATACCCAGCAAAAGTTTGCTCGCCGGGACACCCTTGGCCTTGAGCTTCTGGATGGCGTCGTCGGAGGTGAAGCCCTGCTGCGGGATGCCGGGGTACGAGGTCAGCGGCGAGTGCGGGGCCGTCGGGCCCTGCGCCGCCCAAGCGCCGAAGAAGTCGTACGTCATGACGTTGTACCAGTCGAAGTACGCCGACGCGGGGCCGTAGTCGGCGGCGTCGATCTTGCCGCCGCTGCTGGCGTCCGCGGTGATCGCGGCGGTGACCAGGAACGAGGAGCCGAACTTCGTGCGCAGCGCCTGTGCCACGTTCTTGATCGCGGCCGGGCCGCTGGTGTCACAGGTGAGACCGCAGGCGTTCGGGTATTCCCAGTCGATGTCGATACCGTCGAAGACGTCGGCCCAGCGCGGGTCCTTGATCAGCTTGTAGCAGGATTCCGCGAAGGCGGTGGGGTTCTTCGACGCCTGGCCGAAGCCGCCGGACCAGGTCCAGCCACCGAACGACCACAGCACCTTCAGGCCCGGGTACATCTTCTTCAGCTTGCGTAGCTGGTTGAAGTTACCGCGCAGCGAACCGGCGTCCCACGAGTCCGCGACACCGTCCACACTGGACGCGGCGTCGTAGAACTTGTCGTAGTCGGCGTAGGTGTCGTCGTTGGCGGTGCAGGAACCGTTGGTGACGTTGCCGAACGCGTAGTTGATATGCGTCAGCTTGGCCGCGGAACCGGAAGTGTGAATGTTCTTCACGTGGTAGTTACGGCCGTAGACGCCCCACTGCACGAAGTAGCCAAGGTTCTTCTTCGCGCCCGGGTTCGGGTTCGAAGTCGTGGTGGTCGGCGGGTTGCTCGTGCTCGTCGACGTCGGGGGATTCGACGTGGTGGTGGTCGGTGTGGTCGGCGTCGTGGTCGGGTTACCGCCGCCCGGGTCGCAGGAGCCGCCGTTGATCTTGCAGTTGGCGGGCGCGGTGTAGGCGCCGGAGTACTTGACGTTGAAGCCGAAGCTGGTGGAACCGCCGTGGGAAAGGTTGCCGTTCCAGGTGTTCTTGACGGTCACGTGCTGGCCGGAGACGGTGTAGCTGCCGTCCCACAGCGAAGCGATCGAGTGGCCCGCCGCGAGATCGAACTCGAGGGTCCAGGAGCTCAGGCCGGCTCCGGAGTTGTTGGTGATCGTGTACTTGCCTTCCCAGCCGGAGCCCCAATCCGACCCCTTGGTCAGGGTGGCTCCGACGCCACCGGCCGCGTTCGCCGGCACGGTCACCAGACCGACCGCCAGCGCCGCCACGGCCGTGAACAGGCCGACCAGATGCCATCTTTTTCTCGACATTTCACTCCTTACAACCCGGTGCAGGGAAATGATCTTGGAGATGATTTCGTCAAAGGGAAATCAGCGACATCGCGTTGCCGCGGCCGGAGCCGGGCAGGCGGGGATGCGTCTTCATCGACCACCTCCATGCGGAACGCTTTGTTGCGGGAGACGGTACGTGGTCTGGACCAATATGGGAAGCATCACTACGTAGAGTGGTGATTTTCCTGCGAACGGCCTAATACGTTCGACAGCGTTAACCGTTCACTGGTTCGGTGCCGCCTACCGGCGAAAATCGTCCATTTCGCCGAGCCGGGCGATATTCGCCGATTCGTCGGGGTCGGGCAGGACACCGGAAAGGAACACGTCGGTGATTTCGACGGCCACGTCGGGGGCCAGCCGTTTGAGGCTCAGCGCCAGCACGTTGGCGTCATTCCATTTGCGCGCGCCCGCGGCGATCCAGGTGTCCCAGGCCAGCGCCGCGCGGACCCCGGGGACCTTGTTGGCCGCGATGGCCGTACCCGTCCCGGTCCAGCACATCACCACGCCGAAGTCGGCCTCGCCTTCCGCGACCGCCCTGCCGACGGCCGCGCCGAGTTCCGGCCAGACGTCCGACGTCGCGGGGCGGAGCACCTCGTGGCCGGCCTCGGCGAGATAGGCCTGGACGGCGTCCGTGGTGGCGTTCCGGTCGTCGGCGGCGAAGGCGATCCTCATGTCCGGATCGTAACGCCGCGTCGACGGGTGACGAACCGGAAGTCATGGGAGGATCGCGGCGTGGACTCGTCTGCGGAGGAGCACCAGGTCCAGCGTGACCAGGAGATCGCACGGACACGGATTCTCGACACCGCCGCCCGCCTGATCGGCGAGGCAGGTTTCGCCCGGCTGAAGATCGGCATGATCTGCGCCAGGACCGGCTATCCCAGCGGCGTCGTCTACCAGTTGTTCGGTTCGAAGGAGACGCTGGTGCAGCGGCTCGTCGAGTTCGCCGCGGAGAAGTTCGCCGACGCCTTCGGCGCCGCCGTCGCCACCCGGACCGGCGGGCTGACCCCGAGCCCGATGGACATGCTGCGCGCCCTGCTGGACATCTTCTTCGAGCTGCTCACCGACATGCCGCCGCTGAACCGGGCGTTCGTGGTGCTCTGGACGGACGCGACCGTCGGCGATCCGGCGGTGCGGTCGGCGATGACCGAGGCCGATCGCCGGTACCGTTTCGCCATCGCGCAGACCGTCGCCGCCGGGATCGCGGACGGCTCCATCAGGGGCGTTCGCGACCCGGACGCGTACGCGGCGGCGCTGGTCGGGCAGCTGCGGGGGATCGCCGTGGCCTCGATCATCGATCCCGGCGGCATCGACCTGCGTGCCGTCCGCGCGGAGATGGAGTACGCCGTGGACCGGCTCGCCTAAACGGTTTTGGCCAGCTCTGCCGCGCCGAAGGACACGTTGAACCGGTCGCACCAGATCGTCACGCTCGAATAGCGCGCCAGATCGGTGCCCGCCGGCAGCGTGTAGTTCTGGCTTCCCTTGTTGCCCTTGAGTTTCCCGGCACTCACGTACGCACCGTCGTCGAACACGGACCAGCCGGCCTTGCCGGGGATCACCGGCGCGTCGGTGAGCCAGACCCGCAGATCCGGGCCGTTGCTCGTGTCGAGGTTCTCCAGGCGCAGCACCAGCGATCCGTCGGCCGCGCGCAGGATCCGGACGTCGCCGGTGGTCGCGTGCTCGTGGCTGATCAGCGCGCCGGTCGCCACGACCGTGGGCTCTTTCGGGGCGGGCGTGGCACTTCCGGTGGTTCGGGTGGTGGGCTGGGCTGTCGTTTCGGCGACGGGTAAGGCCTCTTGGACCGTTTCGTTCACCCAGAGCTTCCACGGCTGGAACCAGTAGAGGCCGGCGGCCACCGCCACCACCAGTCCGGCCGCCACGACGGCGAGCACCCGCTTGCGTTTCATGGGGGACATTCAACCGCGCGAACCGTCCGGATCGCCCGGTTCGCCTGGTTACCGACTTCTTACGGCGCCGATCGGGCGGGGTCACGGCTGGGTTTCGGTACCTTGACCCCGTTCACGCCGCTTGACACGATTGCCGATCTGAAAAGGGCATATCGGACGGAGGCCCCTCGATGGGTTCGGCGATGTTTTCCATCCTCCTGCCGGTAGCGCTGGCACTCGTCATGTTCGGGCTGGGGCTGACCCTGACCGTCGGTGACTTCACGCGCGTGCTGAAGTACCCGAAGGCGGCCGTCATCGCGCTGGTGTGCCAGATGATCGTGCTGCCCGTGATCTGCGTCGGCCTTATCGTGGTGTTCGGCCTCGAAGGCGTGCTCGCGGTCGGCATGATGCTGCTCGTCGCCTCGCCCGGCGGGACCTCGGCGAACCTGTTCAGTCACCTCGCCGGCGGCGACGTCGCCCTCAACGTCACGCTCACGGCGATCAACTCGGTACTGGCCGTGTTCACCCTGCCGCTGGTGGTCGGCCTGTCGATGGCCGAATTCCTCGACGGCGGCGCCTCGGTCGGGCTCCAGCCCGCGAAGTTCGTGCAGGTCTTCGCGATCGTGCTGATCCCGGTCGTGCTCGGCATGATCGTGCGGAGCCGGTTCACCGGCTGGGCCGAGCGGATGCGCAAACCGGTCAAGATCGGCTCCGCCGTGGTGCTCGTGCTGGTGATCGCGGCCGCGATCGCGCAGGAGTTCCGGACGCTGGTGGACAACATCGGCACTCTCGGGCCGGTGGCGCTGGCGCTTTCCGTGCTCAGCCTCGCGATCGGGTACTACGTGCCGCGACTGTTCCGGGTGGACCGCGGCCAGGCGATCGCTTCCGCCATGGAGATCGGTGTCCACAATGCCACCCTCGCGATCGCCGTGGCGTATTCCGTGCTCGGCGACAAGGCGATGGCGGTGCCCGCCGGGGTCTACGGCGTGCTCATGTTCCTGCCCGCCGGGATCGCGGCCTTCCTGTTGTCCCGCAGCAGGGAGAGCGCGCCGGTCTGAGCTAGTTTGGGGGCGTGGCTCGTTCCCCCATCGGTGACATCCTCGACGTGAACGGTGTCGCCGTCCATGTGCGTCAGGACGGTGACGGGCCGCCGGTGGTGCTGCTGCACGGGTATTGCGGGTCGGTGCACTGGTTCGACAGGCTCACCCTCGGCCTGGCCGCGCGACATCGGGTGATCCGGGTGGATCTGCTGGGACATGGGTGCACCGGTGGTTCTTCGGGTTTCGACGCGGCGTCGCAGGGGCGCATGGTGGCCGCCGTCCTCGATGCGCTGGACGTCGAGGATGTCCTGGTCGCCGGGCACTCCTTCGGTGCGGACGTTGCCTTGGCGCTGGCCGCGATCTCCCCGCGAGCCGGTTCCCTGGTGCTGATCGGACAGGCGCCGGACTACAGCTACGCGTCCTTTCCGCCGGGCAGTTCGGTGCTGCTGCCGATGGTCAGCGCGCTGGTGCGGCGGGTCGCCGATCGGCGATGGGTCCGGTTCGCGTCCCGGTTCCGCCGAGGCGGCTGGTTCGGCGATCCCTTGCAGGACTTGGCCGATCACGCGGTCACCGCGCCCGCGATGGCGCGCGTGGTGCTCGTGGACCGGGCGAGAGTGCTGGCCGCTCGTCCGTTGGACGAGCAGCTGGCGGCTTTGGCGTTGCCGTGCTTGGTGATTCTCGGGCGACGGGACCGCTTTTACGACTGTGGCAAGACTTCCGCGCGGTATTCGGCGGTCGGGGCCCGGGTGGAGGTCGTGGAGGGTGCCGGGCACTCGCCGTTCTTGGAGCGGCCGGGTGAGGTCGCTCGGTTGCTTCGGGAGTTCATGGCCTCGTGAGTGGTAGGGACGGTTCTAACCGTCCTTACCACTCACGAGACTTGCCTCAAGACCAGCGCGCGCTGGCGTCTCCGATCGCCTTGTCCAGCACCCCCAGCCCCTCCGCCAGTTCGTCTTCGGTGGCCGTCAGCGGGGGAGCGATCCGGAAGACCCCGCCCATCCCCGGCAACTGCACGATGTTCATGTGCAGCCCCAGTTCGAGGCACCGCCGCGTGACGAGCGCGCCCAGTTCGTCGGAGCTGCGTTTCGTGGCCCTGTCCACGACGAGTTCCACGCCGACCAGCAGACCGCGCCCGCGGATGTCGCCGACGACGGGGTGACGGGCGGCGAGGTCGTCGAGACCGCGGCGGAGGAAGGCGCCCAGTTCGGTGGCGCGTTCGTCGAGCCGGTCGCGGGTGAGGACGTCGAGCACGGTGTTCCCGACGGCCGCCACCAGCGGGTCCGCGACGTGCGTGGTGAAGAACAGGTAGCCGCGGTCATGCGCTTCCTGTTCGATTTCGGCGCTCGTGATCACCGCCGCCAGCGGGAGGCCGGCGCCCAGCGTCTTGGACAGGGTGAGGATGTCGGGGACGACGCCGTCGCGTTCGAACGCGTACCAGTTTCCCGTGCGGCACAAGCCGGTCTGTGCCTCGTCGAGGATCAGCAGCATCCCGCGTTCGCGGCACTTCTCTCGCAGAGCGGCGAAATACCCCACCGGTGGTTCGATGATCCCGCCCGAGCTGAGGATCGGTTCGACGATGCACGCCGCGAGGCTGCCGACGGACTGGGCGTCGATCATCTCGAACCCGAAGTCCAGCTGCCGCTTCCAGTCCGGTTCCCCTTCCGGGGTGAGGAAGTCCGGCCGATAGGCGTTCGGCGCGGGAATGGCGAAGTTGCCGGGCGCGGTAGGCCCGTAGCCCTTGCGGCCCGCGCTGTAGGTCGCGTTCGCCGCCGCTTGCGTCATCCCGTGCCACGACCTGGCGAACGACACGATCTCGTGCTTCCCGGTCACGAGTTTCGCCATCCGGATCGCGGCCTCGTTCGACTCCGCGCCGGTGGTCAGCAGCAGCGCCTTTTCCAGCGGTGACGGCAAAGTCTCGGCCAATCGTCGTGCGAGGTCGACGACGGGACGGCTCAGCATCCCACTGAACAGATGGTCGAGCGAGCCGATCTGCCGTCGTACGGTCTCGACGATCTCGGGATGCGAATGCCCGAGGATCGCGCTCATCTGCCCGGAAGTGAAGTCGAGGATCCGCCGCCCGGACTCGGTGAACAGGTAGCTCCCGGCGGCGTGGTCGATGATCTCGCGGGTGAAGTCGCCGGCCCCGGCGTAGCGCACGAGGTGCCGGTCGGCGTCGGCCCAGAAACGGTCGGCGGTGGACAGGTCGGTGATGGGAGCAGCCATGTCTCGACGGTAAGTCCCCGCCGAGCGACACGTCCATCTCACGATTCCGGCTGTGCTGTTCGGCTGATCCGTACAACAATGGCGCCATGCTCAACCCCTGGAGGCTCAGCCTGCTGAGCAGGCTGGACACGCTCGGCACCGTCCGCGCGGTCGCGAAAGCGGCCAACCTGAGCGCGTCGAGCGTGTCCCAGCAGCTCGCGGTCCTCGAGGCCGAGACGCGCACGCAGCTGCTGGAGCGCACCGGTCGCCGCGTCCGGCTGACCCCGGCCGGGCGGATGCTGGCCCGCCGCGCGAGGGAGATCCTCGACCACATGGACACCGTCGAGGCCGAGCTGCGCGGTCTGGGTGAGGGACCGGCGGGCCTCGTCCGCCTCGGCGCCTTCCAGAGTTCGATCCACACCATCGCCGTCCCCGCGGTGAACCGGCTGGCGCGCTCGCATCCGCGCCTGCAGATCGAACTGCTCGAACTCGAACCGCACGTGAGCATGCCCGCGCTCCGCGTCGGTGACGCCGACGTCATCATCACCACCACGGATTTCGTCGAGCAGCCGCTGGGGCCCGACGTCGAACTCGTACCGCTCGCGACCGACCCGATCGTGCTCGTCGTCCCGCCCGGTCATCCGGCCGCGGGCCGCGGCCCCGCCGACCTCGCCGCCTACGCGAGCGAGCCCTGGGCGTTCGACATCCCCCAGTCGTACATGGCGAACCTCGCCACCCGGCTCTGCCGCGAAGCCGGTTTCGAGCCGCGCGTGATCGCCCGGTTCAGCAACTACATGATGACCTTGCAGCACGTCGAGGCCGGGCTTTCGATCGCTCTCCTGCCCGGCCTCGCCGTCGACCGGCGCTACCGTGTCGCCACCCGTGAGCTCGCGACGCCGGTCGACCGCTCCATCACCGCGGCGGTCAGGCGCGGGTCCGCGCCTCGCGCCGCCGTCGACCTGGTTCTCGAGGCGATCCGGAGTCATCCGGAACTGCCGCTGTGAACCCGTGCCGCCGCGCCACCAGCACCACGGCCAGCGTCGGCACGAGCAGCACCAGGACACTCCAGGGGAACGACCCCGCGCCGAAGCCGTCGAGGAGGACGCCACCGGCGATCCCGCCGCCCGCCATCGCCGCGTTCCACAGGGTGACCAGCATGGCCTGCGCGATATCCGCCGCGCCGCCCTTGTCGCCCGCCTGCGCGGCGGCGGTCTGCAGCAGCGTCGGGATGCCACCCCAGCCGAGCCCCCACAGCGTCACCGCGAGATAGACCAGTGCCGGACTTTCACCCAGCAGAGCCAAAATCGTCGCTCCGAGCGCCACGAGAAGGGTGCCGCCGACGGTCAGCGGACGCAGCCGCCGGTCGATGAAGAGGCCGACGAACCAGATGCTGACCATCGACGCCAGCCCGAACACCAGCAGGATCCGATCGACCGAGCCGCCCATCGACACGTGTTCGAGGAAGGTGGCGATGTAGGTGTAGAGGATGTTGTGCGCCAGCACGAACGTCAGCGTCACGAACAGGACCGCGGCCACGCCGGGCACGGCGAGGGTCCGGCGCACCGGGAGCCTGCCGCCCTTGTCCTGCCCGGGGAAGTCGGGGACGGCCAGCGCGATCCAGCCGAGCAGGCCGAGCGCGAGCGCCGACATGAGCGAGAACGTCACTTGCCAGCCGAAGAGGCCGCCCAGGAAGGTGCCGGCGGGGATGCCGAGCGAGAGCGCGAGCGGGATGCCGGTCATCACGACGGCGATCGCCTTGCCCCGCACCGGTTCCGGCGCCAGCCGCCGGGCGTAGCCGGCCAGCAGGGCCCAGACCACGCCCGCCGCGATGCCGGCGACGAACCGCGCGCCGAGGGTCAGGGGATAGTTCGTGGACAGCGCCGTGACCGTGTTGGCGACGGCGAAACCGGCCACTCCGGTCAGGAGCAAGCGTTTGCGGCGCCAGCCCGCGGTCGCGGCGGACAGGGGGATCGCGGTCAGCGCGGTGCCGATGGCGTACACCGTCACCAGTTGCCCGGTCGCCGCTTCGCCGACGCCGAGGCCGGCGCTCATCGCGGGCAGCACCCCCGCGGGCAGGGCTTCGGTGAGGACGGTGACGAAAGCCGCCGTGGTCAGCGCGAGCAGCGCGCCGAGTGGGAGTTTCGTGGTCATGCTCCGTATGCTCGAACCATCACATAGATGTGAAGGTCAAGTCGGCCGGGGTGAGGTGGCGCACATGCGGATCGGGGAGCTGTCGGAGCGGACGGGCACGTCGCGCCGTCTGCTGCGGTACTACGAGGAGCAGGGACTCATCGTCTCGGAGCGGCTGCCCAACGGCTACCGCGACTACGCCGAGCCGTCGGTCGACCGGGTCATCCAGGTCCGGGGCCTGCTCGACGCCGGGCTGCCGACCCGGATCATCAAGCAGATCCTGCCGTGCCTGGACAAACCCCGGCAGATCTACTTCCCGGACGCGACCCCGGAGATGCTCGGAACCCTGGAAGCCGAGCGCGACCGGATGACCCGGCGTGCCGAATGCCTGCTCCGCAACCGGGACGCCATCACCGAATACCTCGACGCCGTCCGCGGCCGTGCCCTGAGCTGAAGGGAACTTTCCCCGCATCCGATAGGGGGAAAGCGCCCTTCGCCGCGTCTCATGTGGGGAAAGTCCCCTTCGGCCCGGCTCGGTCTTGACAGGGCGAGAAAGCGCTTTCAGGATGTGGGCAGGAAAGCGCTTTCAAAGGAGAACGGATGACCACGCGGAAACTCGGCGTCGTGATGAACGGCGTCACCGGGCGGATGGGCTATCGGCAGCACCTGGTGCGCTCGGTCCTGGCGATCAGGGAGGCCGGCGGGGTCGAGCTGGCCGACGGTTCGCGGGTTCAGCTGGAGCCGGTCCTGGTGGGGCGCAACGCGGACAAGCTCGAAGAGATCGCCACCCGGCATGGCCTGACCCGCTGGACCACCGACCTCGACGCCGCGCTCGGCGACGACGACCTCCCGCTCTACTTCGACGCGCAGCTGACCGCGGTCCGCGAGAAGTCGATCGTCCGTGCCATCGACGCGGGCAAGCACATCTACACCGAGAAACCGGTGGCCGAGTCGGTCGAAGGCGCGCTCGCCCTGGCACGGCACGCCGAGGCGGCCGGGGTCAAGAACGGCGTCGTCCACGACAAGCTGTACCTGCCCGGCCTGCTCAAGCTGAAGCGCCTGATGGACAGCGGCTTCTTCGGCCAGGTGCTGTCCGTGCGCGGCGAGTTCGGCTATTGGGTCTTCGAGGGCGACTGGCAGTCGGCGCAGCGTCCCAGCTGGAACTACCGCGCCGAAGACGGCGGCGGCATCGTCGTCGACATGTTCTGCCACTGGAACTACGTGCTGGAGAACCTCTTCGGCGCCGTCAACGCCGTGACCGCGAAGGCCGTCACGCACATCCCGGAGCGCGTCGACGAGAAGGGCGACCGGTACGCCGCGACTGCCGACGACTCCGCGTACGCGATTTTCGAGCTCGAAGGTGGGATCATCGCCCAGCTCAACTCGTCCTGGTGCGTGCGGGTCCACCGCGACGAACTGGTCGAGTTCCAGGTCGACGGTACCAAGGGCAGCGCCGTCGCGGGCCTGCACAAATGCGTCATCCAGCCGAGGGAGGCCACGCCGAAGCCGGTGTGGAACCCGGACCTCGCCGAGACGCGGTCGTACCGTTCGCAGTGGCAGGAAGTGCCGGACAACGAGGACTTCGGCAACGGTTTCCGCGCCCAGTGGGAGCAGTTCGTCCGCCACGTGGTGGAGGAAGCGCCGCATCCCTACGACTTCATGGCGGGGGTGCGCGGCATCCGGCTCGCGGAAGCCGGCCTGGAGTCCTCGCGCGAGAACCGCCGGGTCTCGCTGGGCTAATGCCCGAAAACCGCTCTCGGGTCTTCCGCGATCAGCACCGAGATCTCCCGGATCTTGCGGTTCGTGTGCTGCGACGCCTCGGTGAGCCAGCGGAAGGCTTCCTCGGCGTTCAGCTCCAGACGAGCCATCACGATCCCCTTCGCGGTGGCGATGGCGTCCCTGGTCTCCAGCGCGGTGACCAGGGTCTCCGCCTGTCGTTCGGCGGCGGCCCAGCGGGACGCGGTCAGGATGATCGCCGAGATGGCCGAGGTGAACATCGCGATCAGGGCCGCCTCGACCGGGTCGAAGGCGTTCTCCTGGAAGCTCCAGACATTGAGCGCACCGGCCAGCGGCTCGGTCTCGCGCCGCTTGAAGTGGGATACACCGGGGACGAACAACGGGCAGGCCAGCGCGGTCCGCACGCCGAGCTGGTCGGCGGCGGCCGCGAAATCCGGCCAGCGCGCGGCCGCGTCGGCGTCCAGCAGGGTGCGGACGATCGACGCGCTCTCGGCGGCTTTCAGGCAGGGGCCTTCGTCCGCGCTGTACTGCGCCTTGTCCAGGGCCAGCAGGGACTCGTCGGTGGCGGCGACGGTGCTCGGCTCGTTGTCGGAGTACAGCGTCACCGTGGCCGCGTCCGCGCCCGGCAGCAGCCCGACCACCTTCTTCGCCACCCGTTCCAGCAACTCGTCGCGGGGCTCGTCGAGCCGCATCGACTCGGTGAGCTCCCGCAACGCCGAAGCGGTGTCGCGAAACTGATCCATTGTGGCCCTTTCCTCGGACGGCGGATTTCGCCGTCCACCAAGAACGTACTCGTTCCGGCTAGCCGGGCATTGGCCGATTCGGGCTAACCCGGGGCCGGTAGCCCGCCGGTTCGGTGGTCATCAGGCCTTCGCCGTGCGTGAGCCCGGGCAGGTGCTGCTCGAACCGGGCGACCTCGCCCAGCGGGAGCAGACCCGTCAGCTCGGCCCGGTCGCCGCGCACCACCGAGCCGGTGACGGTCCCGTCGCCTTCGACCAGCCGGGAAAGCGTCGTGGTCACCGAGTCGGCAGGCAGTTCCACCTCGACCCGGCTGACCGGTTCGAGCACCTCGGTCCCCGCGTCCCGCAGCGCCTCTTCCAGCACGAACGGGGTGACCTTGCGGAAATCGCCCGCCGCGCTGACCGGGCTGAAGTAACCGGTATGGGTGACGGTCACCACGCAGTCGATCACCTCCCTGCCGGACGGGCCCCGCCGCAGTGTCGCGTCGACGGTCTCCTCGATGGCCTTGTGGAAGGCGAGCGGGAGGGAGCCGAGTTCGACTTCGAGGCCGAAGGTCAGGCCCGATCCAGGGGCGCCGGGGCCGACCCGCAGCCCGACCGTGGCGAAGTACGGATTCCGCTTCTCCGTGATGAACCACACCGAATGCCCCGTGCCGGTCGGCCGTTCGACGCACACCGGCCGGGTGAGGCTGAAGCCGACGTCGAGGCCGTGCTGAGTGGCGATTGTCTCCGCGATGATCTCCTTCTGCACTTCGCCGTAGAGCCGCACCGAGATCCGGCGGGTCTCGTCGTCCTGCCGGACGGTGATCAGCGGATCCTGCTCAGCCAGCTCCTGCAGGGCGGTGAACACCGCCGCCGTCTCGGCGGGTTCGGCCGGGAGGACCACGGTTTCCAAGGCAGGCGGCGGAAACTGCGTGGACGCGCGCTCTTCTTCGGGGACACCGACGAGGTCGCCGATCCGGATCTCCTTGAGCCCGGTGACCTTGGCGATCTGCCCGGCCCGCGCGCGGCCCTCGACGGTCTCGTCGCCGAGTTCGAAGACGCGCACCGCGCTCACCTTCGCCTCCGCCGTGAACGTCCCGCCCGGCCGGTGGAACCGGACGTGGTCCCGTGCGCCGAGCTCGCCGGAGAACACGCGGACATAAGCGATCTTTTCGTGTGCGCGGCCGCGTTCGATCTTGAACACCGCGGCGCGCAACCGGTCGTCGGTCACGGGTTTCCCAGCTCCTGCAAGGAACTCGCGGATACCCGAAGTCAGCTCGGCGATCCCTTCGCCGCTGCGTGCGGAGCCGAAGTAGACAGGGGAGACGACGCCGAGCCGGGTCTGGCGGACGATCTCGTCCTGGTAGTCCCCGGCCGTCAAAGTGTCTTCGAGATACGCGGTGAGAAAGGCGTCGCTGTGCTCGGCGAGCTGCTCGGCCTGCCCGGACGACGGCGAGAGCGGCCGGACCTTCGCGGTCGTCATACCGATGCTGTCGACTTCGGACATCGGCACGCAGGCGACGCCGAGGCGCTCGGCGAGGTCGGCGAGGAGGCCGTCGTGGCGGGCGCCCGCCCGGTCGATCTTGTTGGCGAAGATCAGCACGGGGATCCGCAGCCGCTTGAGCGCGCGCATGAGCACCTGGGTCTGTGCCTGCACGCCCTCGACGGCGGACACGACGAGGACGACACCGTCGAGCACCCGCAGCGCGCGTTCGACCTCGGCGATGAAGTCCGGGTGGCCGGGGGTGTCGATCAGGTTGACGCGCAGGTCGCCGACGCGGAAGGCCACGACGGCCGAGCGGATGGTGATGCCGCGACGGCGTTCCAGGTCCATCGTGTCGGTGCGGGTGTCCCCGGCGTCGACGCGGCCGAGGGTGCCGATGGCACCGGTGTGATGGAGCAGGCGCTCCGTCAGGCTCGTCTTACCGGCGTCGACGTGGGCGAGGATTCCGAGGTTCAGGTACTCCATGGATGAACGGCTCCAGGGCTGTCGAAAGGTCCATACGGCTCGGGGACTCGACAGCTCGGCGCACGCCGTTCTCCTTCTTTCCGGGAAAGCACCTGGTCGGGCCGGACGTTAGCAGCGTGTTTCCGGCCGGTCACGCGATTTAGTCCCGGCCGTTGACTTGCGGCGCCCCATGGGCTGTAATTCTTGAACATTTAAGCGCAAGAACATGACAAGAGTCAGGAAGATTCCGCTCAGTCCCCTCCTGGAACAGAGGAATGTCATGAGAACGAGGCGCCTTCTGACGTACGCCGCCCTGTCCCTTCTGCTGGCCCCACCCGCCGTAGCCGCGAGCGAAGCTCCAACGAACCTCGCGACTCCTGCCGCCGCCGAAGCCGCCGACGCGACGTACACCGCCAGCAGCCAGCTGGCCGGCTACGCCGTTTCGAACATCGGGGATGGCAACCAAGCCACCTACTGGGAAAGCACGAACAGCCAGTTCCCGCAATGGATCCAGGCCGACCTCGGCGCGGCCACGACCATCGCCCGGCTCGTGCTCAAACTGCCGTCGGGCTGGGAAGCCCGCANCCTCGGCGCGGCCACGACCATCGCCCGGCTCGTGCTCAAACTGCCGTCGGGCTGGGAAGCCCGCACGCAGACCTTCTCGGTGCAGGGCAGCGCGAACGGCACGAGCTTCAGCGATCTCGTGCCGTCGGACGGGCACCGGTTCGACCCCGCGACCGGCAACACGGTCACCCTCGACGTCACCGGGAACATCCGGTTCGTACGGCTGAACATCACCGCCAACACCGGCTGGCCCGCGGCCCAGCTCTCGGAGTTCGAAGTGCACGGTCCCGCGGGCGGGGACACGCAGCCGCCGTCCGCGCCGGGGAATCTCTCCTACACCGAGCCGTCGAGCGGCGAGATCCGGCTCACGTGGTCGGCGTCGACCGACAACACCGGAGTCACGGGTTACGACGTGTACGCGAACGGGCAGCTGCGCGGCGGCGTCACCGGGGACGTCCTGACCTACACCGACGACCAGCCGGAGAGCGCGACGGTCGCCTATTCCGTGCGTGCCCGCGACGCGGCGGGCAACCAGTCGCCGAGCAGCGGCACGGTGACGAGGACCGGTACGCGGGCAGGGACGAATCTCGCGCTGGGCAAGCCGATCACGGCGTCTTCGGTGCAGCACGGTTATGTCGCGGCCAACGCCAACGACGACTCCGTGACCACCTATTGGGAGGGCGCGGCGTACCCGAACCTGCTCACCGTCGCGCTCGGGTCCAACGCCGACCTCGACCGGATCGTCGTCAAGCTCAACCCCGATCCCGTGTGGGCACAGCGCACGCAGACGATCGCCGTCGAAGGGCGTGACCAGGGTGCGGCCGCGTTCACCACATTGGTGCCCGCGCAGACGTACACCTTCACTCCCGCGAGCGGCAACATCGTGACGATCCCGGCCGGTGGCCGCGCCGCCGACGTCCGCCTGCGGATCACCGCCAACTCCGGAGCCCCCGGCGGTCAGGCCGCGGAGTTCCAGGTCTTCGGTGTTCCCGCGCCGAACCCCGACCTGACGGTCTCGGGGGTGTCCTGGTCGCCTCGGAACCCGGTGGAGACCGACGCGATCACCGTGTCGGCGACCGTCCGCAACGCCGGAACGGCGGCCTCGGGGGCGACGAACGTGAACCTTTACCTGGGCACGGCGAAGGCCGGTACCGCGCAGGTCGGCGCGCTCGCGGCCGGAGCGTCCGCGACGGTGTCGGCGGACATCGGCACCAGGGAGACGGGCAGCCATCAGCTCACCGCGAAGGTCGACGAGGCCAACTCCGTCGTCGAGCAGGACGAGAGCAACAACTCCTACACCGGCGCGACGGCGCTCGTCGTCAGCCCGGTGGCCAGCTCAGACCTCGTCGCGGCCACCGCGTGGTCGCCGAACAACCCCACGGCGGGTGACACCGTGACCTTCTCCGCGACGATGCGCAACCAGGGAACGGTCGCTTCGGCGGGCGGCGCGCACGGCGTCACGGTGACGATCACCGACCAGAACGGCGCCGTCGTCAAGACGCTCACCGGCTCGTACACCGGCGCGATCCCGGCCGGGGCCACCGCGCCGCCGGTGAACGTCGGCACCTGGACGGCCGGGAACGGCCGGTACACGGTCAAGACCGTCGTCGCGAACGACGCCAACGAGCTGCCCGCCAAACAGGGCAACAACACCGGCACGCAAGCGCTGTTCGTCGGCCGCGGCGCGAACATGCCTTACGACATGTACGAGGCCGAAGACGGTGTGGTCGCCGGCGGCGCGTCCGTGATCGGCCCGAACCGGAAGATCGGCGATCTCGCGGGGGAGGCGTCGGGCCGCAAGGCCGTGACGCTGAATTCGACCGGCTCCTCGGTCGAGTTCACCACCCGCGCGGCCACGAACACCTTGGTGACCCGGTTCTCGATGCCGGACGCCGCGGGTGGCGGCGGGCGGAACTCGACGCTGAACGTCTACGTCGACGGCACGTTCCTGAAGGCCATCGACTTGACCTCGCGCCACGCGTGGCTTTACGGTCCCGAAGCCTCTCCGCAGAACTCTCCGGGAGCCGGGCCCGCTCGCCATATCTACGACGAGGCCAGCATGCTGCTCGGCACCACAGTGCCCGCCGGGCACAAGATCAAGCTGCAGAAGGACGACGGCAACGGCTTGAACTACGCCATCGACTTCGTGAACTTCGAGCTGGCCACCGCGGCCGCGAACCCGGACCCCGCGCGCTACGCCGTCCCGGCCGGGTTCACGCAGCAGGACGTGCAGGCCGCGCTGGACAAGGTCCGCCAGGACCCGAACCTCACCGGCGTCTTCCTTCCGCCGGGGCAGTATCCGATGACGAGCAAGGTCACCGTGTACGGCAAGCCGATCACGGTGCTCGGCGCCGGGCCGTGGTTCACGAGGTTCACTGCGCCGGCTGGGCAGGAGAACACCGACATCGGGTTCGACGCGCAGGCGAGCGCGAGCGGTTCGACGTTCGGCGGGTTCGCCGTGTTCGGGAACTACACGTCCCGGATCGACGGTCCCGGCAAGGTCTTCAACTTCACGAACGTCACGAACATGACGATCGACGACATCTGGGTGGAGCACCAGATGTGCCTGCTGTGGGCGACCAATGTGGACAACACGACGGTGAAGAACTCGCGGATCCGCGACATGTTCGCCGACGGGGTCAACTTCACCAACGGCAGCACGGGAAACCGGGTCACCAACAACGAGGCGCGCTCCACCGGTGACGACAGTTTCGCGTTGTTCGCCGCCACGGATCTCAACGCGGGCAACCAGTACGACAACGTGTTCGAGAACCTGACCGTGCTGCTTCCGTGGCGTGCGGCGGGGCTGGCGGTGTACGGCGGATACAGCAATACCTTCCGCAACCTCTACATCGCGGACACGCTGACGTACTCGGGGATCACGATCAGCTCGCTCGACTTCGGCTACCCGTTCCTGGGGTTCGGCCCGCGGCCGACGACCGTCCAGAACGTGTCACTGGTCCGCACCGGTGGCCATTTCTGGGGACAGCAGACGTTCCCCGCGATCTGGATGTTCTCCGCCTCCAAGGAGTTCCGTGGTATCCGGG
Organism: Amycolatopsis coloradensis; assembly: GCF_037997115.1. Taxonomy (NCBI): domain Bacteria; kingdom Bacillati; phylum Actinomycetota; class Actinomycetes; order Pseudonocardiales; family Pseudonocardiaceae; genus Amycolatopsis; species Amycolatopsis coloradensis. The sequence goes on along the minus strand of NZ_CP150484.1, from coordinate 7,427,652 downwards.
TGTCCGATGTGGACATCCAGAGCCCGACATACAGTGGCATCATGTTCCAGACCAAGTACACCGGAAGCCGTCCGGAGAACCCGGTCGAGGACACGGTGCTGACGAACGTGTCGATCACCGGCGCGCACCGCAGCGGTGACGAGTTCGACACGAAGTCGGGGATCGGGATCTGGGTCAACGAGCTGCCGGAACCGGGACAGGGCCCGGCCGTCGGCTCGGCGACGTTCACCGGGCTCACCCTGAGCGACAACGCCGAGGACATCCGGAACACGACGAGCACGTTCACCATCGACCGGAATTGAGCGCGTGGCGCCCGCCGGGAGCAGGTTTCCCGGCGGGCGGCCCGGGTATGCGGGTGCTGCCCCGATTCCCGAAGAGAGAGGCCATGCCGTGCGCGATACCGGGTATGACGCGGTGATCATCGGTGCCGGACCCGCCGGGTTGAGCGCCGCGCTGGTGCTCGGCCGGTCCCGGCGCAGCGCGCTGGTGGTCGACGGTGGCGCGGGCCGTAATTCGACGGCCGCGGGGGTGCACGGGCTCTTGGCCTGCGACGGGATGAACCCGGACGCGTTACGGGCCGCCGGTCGCGAGCAGCTGGCGGAGTACCCGGAGATCCGCCTGCGCGAGGGCCGGGTCCGCGCCGTCGATGGCGATCGCGGCGGGTTCACGGTCGTGTTCGAGGACGGCGGTCCGGTGAACGCTCGCCGGATCGTGCTGGCCACCGGGGTGGTCGAGGACCTGCCCGGGATCGCGGGGCTGGCCGAGCGCTGGGGGAAGAGCGTGCTCGGCTGCCCGTATTGCCACGCCTGGGAATTCCGGGGTCGGCCCTTGGCCGTCCTGGCCACCGAGGGGCGGCAGGACGTCGTGTTCGCCGCTCAGCTGACTCGATGGAGCCAGGACGTCACCTTGTGCGCCAACGGTTTCCCCTTGTCCGCAGAGGATGAGGCGCTCCTGCGCAAGCGCGCTGTGCGCGTGCGCCCGGAGCCGGTGCGCGGTGTGGAGGGGCCCGGGGACGAAGCCGAACGGGTCGCGTTCCGCGAAGGCGAGCCGGTGGACTGCGCGGCGGTGTTCGTGCACGCCACCACGCGGCAGGCCGACCCGCTGGCCGGGAAACTGGGCTGCGTGCTCCAGGACGACGGCACCGTGCGGATCGACGACGTCGGATTCACCGGCGTACCGGGTGTCTACGCCGCGGGTGACCTGGCGCGGCGGGAGTCGTGCCCGTCGGGCATGACGTTCGTGGTGACCGCGGCCGCCATGGGGTTCGTGACGGCCACCGCGGTGGATCACGAACTGTTCCGGGAAGAGCTGGACTGAAGAGCGGAATCCGTGCTTCACTCCTTGCCATGCCGTACCGCCGGACACCGAAGACACAGGCCAGGCTGGACTCGCAGCGAGGAGAGATCCTGGCCGCGGCCATCGCGCTGCTGGCCGAGACCGGTTACGCGGGCTGCTCCATGGCCGCTGTCGCCGCGCGGGCGGGCGTCGGCACAGGCAGCGTGTACCGGCAGTTCCCGTCGAAGGCCGACCTCGTCGTCGAAGTCTTCCGCGAGGTGGTCTCCCGGGAGGTCGACGCCGTCGAGGCCGCCGCGTCCCAGGGCGACGTCCGCGAGCGCGTGGTCGCCGTCATCGAGACCTTCGCCGGGCGGGCGTTGAAGGCGCCGAGGCTGGCGTACGCGCTGCTAGCCGAGCCGGTCGACGCCGTGGTGGAGGCCGAGCGCCTGGTGTTCCGCCGCGCGTTCCGCGAGGTCATCGCCAGGAACATCGCCGACGGCGTGGCGAGGGGACTGCTGCCTCCGCAGGACGCGGAAGCGACCGCCGCGGCGCTGGTCGGCGCGGGCGCGGAAATGCTGGTCGGCCCCTTGGCCGGGGAAAGCGGACCGGACACGATCCCGCAGCTGGTCACGTTCACCCTTCGTGCGCTGGGAGGTTCCGATGGCGTTTGAGACGCTCACGTACCGCGTCGAAGACCGGAAGGCCTACCTGACGTTGAACCGCCCCGAGCGGCTCAACGCGATCAACGACGTCATGCCGCGCGAGATCCGCCAAGCCGTGGAGCTGGCGAACGAAGACGACGCGGTCCGGGTGATCGTGGTGCGCGGCGAGGGCCGGTCGTTCTGTGCCGGATACGACCTCAAGCAGTTCGCCGAGGACGACGCCGAAGGCCGCTGGAACCAGGGCCCGGTCTGGGATCCGGTCAAGGACTACCGGGTGATGAAGCGCAACACCGACGACTTCTTCAGCCTGTGGCGATCGCTGAAACCCACCGTCTGCCAGGTGCAGGGACACGCGATCGCCGGCGGCAGCGACATCGCGCTGTCGTGCGACGTGCTGATCATGGCGACCGACGCGCGCATCGGCTATCCGCCCGCGCGGGTGTGGGGCTGCCCGACGACCGCGATGTGGGTCTACCGCGTCGGCGCTCAGCGGGCGAAGCGGATGCTGCTCACCGGCGACACCATCGACGGCGCCACCGCGGCGGAATGGGGACTCGCGCTCGAGGCGGTGGAACCCGGACGGCTCGAAGCGGCAGTCGAGGCACTGGCCGACCGGATGGCGGGCGTGCCGACGAACCAGCTGGTGATGCAGAAACTGATGATCAACCAGGCCTACGACAACATGGGCCTTTCCGGCACCCAGACGCTCGCGACGCTTTTCGACGGCATCACCCGGCACAGCCCCGAAGGCCGCTGGTTCCGGGAGTTCGCCGAACGCGATGGTTTCCACGAGGCGGTGGCCTACCGCGATTCCGGGCAGGTCATCCCGGACGGCGGCGGACCGCTGCCCGAGCACAAGGATCCGAGGAGGTCGTCATGACCGCGAACACCGAAAGCGAACGCGTCGCCGAGCGCCTGCAGCGCTCCTCCGCGCGGCTCTCCTACGACCCGGACGTCGACGTCGACTGGCTCGCGCCGCTCGTCGACGGGGCGTACGGCAAGGCGCCGGAGCGATGTTCCCTGTACGGCACGGAGTTGTGGGAACGTCTCGACGAAGACCAGCGCGCCGAGCTGAGCCGTCAGGAGGCCGCGGCCGCGGCGGCGTCGGGTATCTGGTTCGAGCTGATCCTCATGCAAGGCCTCGTGCGCCACGTCTACAACAGCGACCCGACGACGCACAACGCCCAGTACGCGCTCACCGAGATCGCCGACGAATGCCGTCACAGCACCATGTTCGCGCGCTCGATCGAGAAGAGCGGCGGCGTCGTCCGGCGCCCGAGCCGCACGGCGCACCGCGCGGGCAAGGTGTTCGGCGCTATCTGCGGCCCGGCGCTGCTGTTCGCCGGCGCCATCTACGTCGAGGAACTCGCCGACGGCATGCAACGCGAGATGATGCGCGACGACAACCTGCAGCCGATGATCCGGATGATCTCGCGTATCCACGTCATCGAAGAGGCACGGCACATCAGCTTCGCCAAGGACGAACTGAGCCGGGCCTGGGCGCGTCACGGCCGCGTCGGCCGCGAACTGATCCGCTGGGCGATCGCCGGGATGGCCTACGTCGCGACGTCGGAGTTGTTGCACCCCAAGGCATACACCTCCGTCGGACTCGACCCCCGCGAAGCCCGCCAGGCCGCCGCCGCGAACCCGCACTGGCGCCGGACCAAGGCGGCGTGGGCAGCCAAGGCCGTCGAACACTTCACCGAGATCGGCCTCATCGGTGGCCCCAGCCGTCGTCTTTGGCGCCGCGCCGGCGTCCTCGACTGAACAAGGAAGGCACTCCATGTCCAAGCTCCTCGGCCTCGGCATCGCCGCGACCGGCCTCGCCCACTTCGCCGCCCCGGCGGCCTTCGAACCCGTGACGAAGATGGCCTTCGCCGACGACGTCCGCAACTGGACCTACCGCAACGGCGCCACCGAACTCGCCATCGGCCTGGCGATCGCGGCCCGCCCCACACGGAAGGCCGGGTTCGCGGGTCTGGCCGTCTACGCGGGCTGGCTGGGCAAGCGCGTCCTCACCCGGCGCTAGTCAGGCGTCGAGGCACCACGCGGGCTTCGCCGACGAAGTCCGCGTGGTGCTGGGAGGCCGCCAGTGCTTGGTGCTTGGCGGCGAAACGAATAATTCGTCCACAGTGGACTATCGAGTCCGGCTCCTCGCGCCGTCGCCGGTGGCTCGCGCAAGGGAACACCCTCCGGGTGCGACGCGATCTTCCGCCGATGAGCCCGGATCACGGAGCGCGGCGACGAGTGGACGCTCAGTGACTTTGCTCCAAGCAGGTGAACTCTTCACCGGATAGTTGCCTGCTCGCGGAGCCGGTCAATACGGTCAAGATCGCGGACGGACCTCGGGGGTCGGCGTTCCGTGTCATACGCTTTCCGCGGAGACTGTCGCGGCGGGCGTTCCTTTTATTTTCCGATCACGCAAAGCGCGCATTCTGTCGTAATGCCTGCGCTGAAGATCGGTACAACGACTCTGTTGCGGGTGCCAATCCCGCGTGCTAGCTTGAATCGAGACGTACTGGGGAAGCAAGCCGGGGAATTCACCGGTCGGAAAACAAAGAATTACTGGGGAAGCAAGCACGAGCGCCGTCGGGCGCTCGTGTGCAGTGCTCGCCGATACTGGGGAAGGCGCGCCACAATGACGAACTGGGGATCTTTCATGCCCATGCACGCCTTGTCCGAAGGTGTGTCCGGGTAAGCACGGCTATCGCCGACATATTCGCGTTTCGCACTGTCTCGTGTGCGCACGTTCCGAACTCTATTCGGCGTGCCCTGAAAACTTGGGGTCCGACCGTCGGTACCTCATGTGAAAAGGAGGAAATAATGCCCAAGGTGACTATCAGTGCCAAGCTCGGCGACGGAATGCTCCAGCACCTCTACGCGGAGCCGACCGTGGTCGAGGAGGCCTGTGGCATGCCGGGTGACGGTTGTGCCTGGGACTCGCAGTGCTGCCCCGGCCACCTGTGCAACTGGTTCCACTGCCAGCAGATCTGAGCCGGTCGAGCCTGACGTGAGTTGACGGGGGGCGCGGGTCTCGGGTCCGCGCCCCCTCTCCCGGACGTACCGTGACGGAAAGATGAAGGCAGTGAGAGTAAAAGAAGCAGGGCGGCGGGCAGGAGAATTCGTCGAATCCGTCCGTGATCCGGCGGGTGGGTATCGTATCGAGCGCTGGCCCGCTCTCGAGGGACGCCGCGCCGGACGTTTCGACCTCACCCGGGCCGTCGCCCGATTGCGTACTTATCAGCGGAAGAGATTCGGCTTTCTCGACCCCGTCGACGACGCCCTTTTCCTCACCGCCGGACTGCGTGCCATGGGTGCGCCCGCGTCGTTCAATCTCGGTCGCGAGATAGTCCCGGCGAGGGCTCCTGCCAGTTTCTTCGCGTGGGTTTCCTGCGAAGAGGCCGTGGTCAGCACCTCTGTCCCGGTTCGCGAAGAGTATGTCGTCGTTTTCCAGTCGAACGGGGGTGAGTAGGCCATGCTGAGGCAAATAGAGCTGGACGACGGGAAAATCGTCTGCCGTGGCGGGGATATCGATCCGCGGGCCGGCCTGACCGTGCGTTCCACCGCCTCCGAATTCGAGATCGGCCGACCGGAACCGACGTCGCGGGAGATCTTCTACCGGATCGGCGCCGGCCGCATCGAATTCAGCGAAGATGTCGAGGCATTCCGAGCGCGATCCGACGCCGCTCTCGACCACGGACGGCTCCTCGCCCTCGTCGAGGGCTTGCCCGAACCTCCCGACGGCAGTCCGATGGCGGGCGTGTACCGCCTCACGGTCGGTTCGTACCTGACCCTGGGCGTCGACGGCGTTTCCGTCAGGCAGCGGAGATCCGATGTCGTGCCCTCCCGTAAGCCGCTGCACAAAGCCGTCACCGGATACCTCGAGGGACTCGGCGGGGATTACGGGATCGCCTTCAGCGGCGGCCTGTCCTCGACGTTCCTCGCGACCTGCGCGCGTGCCGCCGGCCACACGCCCGTGCTCTTCCACGCCGGCGGCGCTCCCCGGCCGCCGTTCCCGGCGCCCGCCGGGCAGCGGATCGAGCACGTTCCCTGTGATCTGGCCGAGGTACTCGATCAGGACACGATCACCGGGGAGGAAGTGGCTCCGCCCACCCCGGAACTGGCGATGCGCCGCCATCTGGTCGATCGCCTCACGGGTTTCGCGCGGCGTCCGCTCGTGCTGGGGTCGCTGCTGGAAAGCCTGGTCACGACGACGCTTTCCGAGGTCGAGGTCGGTCGCGGTGGACGGCATCTGCTGGCCTGCGAACCTTTCCACACCACCGGTGTGCTCCCCGACGTCGCCGCCGCGCTCGCCGCGCTCAAGACCCGGGGCGCCAACGCCGCGGCCGCCCGTGCGGCCGAGGAGCAACCGGGTCTCACCGCTCCCGCCACCGGTCACGGCGGGCACGGTCTGCCGGGGCTCACCGAAGAAGGACGGGAAGCGCTCAAGTCCGCACAGCTGGCGACGGGCGCACTCTGGCGGGCCTACCTGGACCACCTTCCCGCGCCGGTCGGACGGGCACAGGCACGGCTGTGGGAGAACGGGGCGCTGGCCGTGGCGGGAGATCGGACGATCGTCCCCGGTCTCGACGCGGGGGTACTGGCGTCGGTCGCGGGTTACGACTCGCGGCGCCTCGGCCATATCCGTGACGGTCTCTTCGTCAACCAGGTCCCGATGCGCGAGGCGCTCGCGAAAGGCACCGGGCCCGTGCGCGAGGTGTCTTCGGCGTTCGCCCTGCGTGCCGCCGCGGCCCGGCACCTGCGTCGCGAGCGCAAGAAGGTCGCCATCGAACTCTCGAACGGCAGCGTGCTCGCCGACCTGGGACTGCTCGACATCCGGCCGGTGCTCCGGATCCTCGACGACGCCGTGCTGACCGCGGACCGCGCGCCGATGCTGTTGCGCCTGACCTGGCTGGAGAGGTGGCTGAGGAAGCGATGACCTACGAACTCGCCGAAGGGGTCGTGTTCACCCGGCTCCCGTTCGGGGGTGGTGTGCTGGTCGAAGGCGCCACCTTGGCACTCGCCGAATGCACCGAATCCCAGGCCGTGGTGGTCCAGGACCTGCTGGGCTCGCCGGAGACGAAGCCGGAGGACGGCTTCGCCCGTGACCTGCTCGAATCGGGCTGGCTGGTCGAACGAAAGGACGTCCGTTGATCTCCGCACTGGGCCAGGCCGTGTTCGGTCTGCTGGCCGCGCCCCTGGTGGTCGCCGGTCTCTCCAAACTGTTCGTGCCCGCCGCCGAACTGTCGTGGCCGTACGGTTCCCGTCTCCTCGCCGCCCCGCACGGACCCCGGCTCGTCGGCGTGGGAGAGATCGGCGCCGCGGCCTTGATCATCGCGCTGCCCGGCGGTTTCGCCGCCTTGGTGGGGCTGGTCTCCTACACCGTGCTCGCCGTGGTGGCCTATCAGTTGCGCGGGCAGAAGTGCGCCTGTTTCGGAGCCGCGCGCCTCGCCTCCGTCGGCAGCGCGCATATCGGCGCGAACCTGGCGGGCGCGGTCGTCTCGGCCGCCGCTTTGCCCTTCCTCGCCGAACCTTCGCCGCTGCCGCGGCTCGCGGGCTGCGTCGCCGGTTCGGCGGTGCTCGTCGTCGTGCTGCGTCACTGGGACCGGCGGGCGGCCGAGGGCGACGGCGCCCCACCGTGCCTGGAACCCGTCTTCGGGGTGCGTCTCTACGTTTCCGGCTCGTGCCCGGCGTGCCGGTCGCTGCACACCCTGATCGACCGGATGGAGCCGGCGCGCCGGGACTCGATCACCACCGTGGTGCTCAACCCCGGCGACGAACGCCCGGCGGGTTTCGAAGGTCTCGGTGTGCCGTCCGCGACCGGCCTCGACGCCGCCGGGGAGCCGGTGTGTTCGGCCGTCGCGGGGATCGGCGACGTCAAGGCGCTCATCGACCGCATCGTGGTGCGCCTCCCCGGAGGGACCCATGCCGGTTAGCCACTCGCTCGACCATCCGCGCGGCGACGGCTCGCTCTCGGTGCGGACGACGCTGCCCGAGTGGCCGAGCCTGGCGGACCACCGGGGCGACCTCGGCGAATGGTGCGGTCTCGAACTCGACCCGCACCTGGTGGGGCTCGCGGTGGATCGCGCCGAACCCCTCTCGGTCGTGGTGCGGTATCCCGACGGTGACGAGTGGCATCCGCCGGTGTCCCGGGCGACCGGCTTCGGGTACGCCTGGCATCCGCGCCTCCCCCTGCTCGCAGGCTTGGCGCACGGTCCCGGCGGGATCCACCCGTGGATCGCGGATTGCGCCGCGCGCACGGTGACCGAGCTGGACGGGATCAGGGTCGCCGCGTCCCTCACGACGTTCGGTAACGCCGCCGGCGCGCCCCTGTGCTGGCTCGACCGCGATCGCCTGCTGGTGCTCTGCCCCGAGAACAGCGAAAAGACCGGGGCGGAGACCCCGGCCGATCCGCTCGTCTACGAAGCCGCCGGCCCCGGCTACGTGTCCTTCGAGCCCGGTATCGAAGCCTTGCTGGCAGCGGTGGGGGCGCGGGCGATCGAACTCGACCTGAACCGCGGCACCGGGCGTCCGTTGCTCCCCGAGGCACTTCTGGTGCGGCACCTCGAGCGGGGGACCGACGGCTCCGTGCTCGTCGACCACGTCTCCGGTCTGCGGCCGAGCGCCCGTGCGGGCACCGGGGCCCGGCGGCTGGCCTGGGCGGTCGGCAGGCTGACCGAAGCGGGCTTGGAGCCGCTGGCACCCAGCACCGGGCTCAGGCCGCCGAGGCCGCGTCCGGTCCGTCCTTCGTGGACTCCCCGGGCCGGGTCCGCGGAACGGGTCGTCACGATTCCGACGGGGTTCCACGACGCGGCGCTGACCGTGTCACCGCCGGGCGAGGTCGACGCGACGGTGCTTTGGCTGCGAGCGACGTCCGGCCCGCTGCGGGCCGAGCCGCCCGCGCCGAACGGGTTCGTGGGGGCGGACTGCCGTCAAGCCGTCCTCGATCTGCCCTTGCATTGGCCCGGTGACGTCACCCTCGGACAGGTACACCGGCAACTGGAGCGCACCATCGGGGAGNTGCATTGGCCCGGTGACGTCACCCTCGGACAGGTACACCGGCAACTGGAGCGCACCATCGGGGAGAGTCTCGAACACCTCGGTGACAGGGTCGTCGTCGCCGGGCACAGCTTCGGGGCCACGCTCGCCCTCTACGCGCTGGCGCACTTCCCCGCCCTCGTGGCGGGTATCGCGCAGAGCGGTTGCTACAACAGGACACGCGTTTGCGGCGGTTTCCAGTACGAGAAACGGCCCTATTGGGCGATTCCCGAGATCTACCACGCCTTCAGCGCGCTCTTGTTCGCCGACCGGATCCGGCGGCCGGTCCTGATCGCGCACGGTCTCGACGACGCCAACCCCGCGACGCATCCCGACCAGGCCGTCGAGTTCTACCAGGGACTCGTCGCCGCCGGGGGAGAAGCCCGACTCGCCTTGTTCCCCCGCGAGGGCCACACTTTCCGCTACCGCGAAACCCATGATCGGCTGCGCCGGATCCAGACCGAATGGCTGGCGAACGTGCTCGAACGAACCCCGGCCGGGCGATGACCGCCGCGAAGGGGCTCTCGGCCAGAAGCCTCGCCGGCACGGCGGTCTTCGCGCTGCGCCTGATCTGGGCGGCCGACCGGAGACGCTTCACCGCGATCCTGGTCCACCAGCTGTTCTCCGCCGCCACCCTCAGCCTCGTGATGCTGTTCACGAAGGAACTGCTGGGCGGCCTCGGCGGAGACGGCCGCGCCGATCTCTGGTCGAACCTGATGCCGCTGCTGATGGCCGCCATGGTGCTGATGTCGATCAACGGTGCCTTCCGTGGCCTCGCCCAGTCGTGGCAGCGCGTTCTCGCGGTCAAGACGGATCGGCACATCCTTTCCCTGGTGCTGCGGTCGACGATGAAGACGGATCTGCTGACCTTCGAGGACCCGGCCTTCTACGACCGTCTCCAACGCGCGGTCTTCGCGTCTCGCGTGCAACCGATCACGCTGGTCTCGTCCGCTGTCGCGATCATCCAGACGTCGTTCAGCCTGATCGCGGTCGGAGCCACCTTCGTGGCCATGACCTGGATCCTGCTCCCGCTGTGCCTGCTCGCGCCGATCCCGTTGATCCGTGCCGCCAAACAGGAACGCGACGCGCGCTACGGGCTCAACGAGACACTCGCCGAGAACCGCCGTGTCCGCGACTACCTCGAACGCCTGCTGACCGGCCGCGACGAGGCGAAGGAGATCCGCGCGTTCGGTATCGGCAAGACGTTGTTCGACCGCTGGGATTCTTGCTACGAAAAGGAAATCGCGGACACGACGGTGGTGCAGCGACGGCATGCCAAGCGCAAGATCGCCGCCAGGCTGGCCGGGGATCTGATCACCGTGGCGATCATCGGCGGCGTCTGGCTCTACGTCGGTTCCGGCGGGATCGACGTCCCCACCGCCATCGCCGCCCTGCTGGGGCTCTTCCTGCTCAACACGCGGGTGCAGTCGATCACCTTCCTGTTCACCGCGCTGGGCGACGTTCTCCTCTACCTGGCGGATCTCCGGCTCTTCGCGGCCGCGCGACCGGCGGAGGCGGCCGAAATACCTCGGCGGGCGTCGTCGGGATCGCTCACCGCCCGCGGCGTCGGCTTCCGTTATCCCGGCGCGTCGGAGCCGACGCTGCGTGGGGTGGACATCGACCTGCCCGCCGGCGGGATAGTCGCCTTGGTGGGCACCAACGGATCGGGAAAGACGACCCTCGCGAAGGTGCTCGCGGGGCTGTACCCGCCGAGCACGGGCACGGTGTCGATCGACGGGGAACCCGTTCTTGAGCCCGAGGTCCTTCGTGATCGTGCGGCGGTGTTGTTCCAGGACTTCGTCAAATACCGGCTGACGGTCACCGACAACATCGAGTTCGGCAGGCCGGGTGCGGAAGATCCGGCGCGGCGGCTGGCCGAAGCCGCGCGCAGCGCCGCCGTCGACACGATCGCCGAGCGTCTCGACCACGGATACGACACGGTGCTCGGCGCGGAGTTCTCGGGCGGAACCGACCTTTCGCTCGGGCAATGGCAACGCCTGGCGCTGGCACGGGCGTTCTACCGCGATTCGCCGTTCGTCATCCTCGACGAGCCGACGGCCTCCCTCGACGCCCAAGCGGAAGCGGAACTGTTCGACAAGCTGCGCGACCTGTTCGAGGGGCGCACGGTCCTCTTCGTCTCGCACCGGATGTCGAACGTGCGCGGGGCGGACCGGATCTACACCTTGGACCGCGGCCGGATCGTCGAATCGGGCGACCACGAAAGCCTGCTCGCCGCGGACGGGATCTACGCGAAGCTGTTCCGCTTGCAGGCGGCCGGATACGAGGAACGCGTGACTACGCAGAGTGAGACCGTCTGAGTGTAGGGTGATCTTCGATGGTCGACCGACAGCGTCCGCGTGAGTGGTGGGAAGTCCTCCGCTACGTCGCGTTCACCGGCACGGACACCCCGCCGACGCGCTCGGCGGGGCTGCGCACCCTGCGCCGCGTCGCTCTCACCGGATTCGGCCTGTGGGCGGGTTTCCTCACCTTCGCGATCGTTTCCGCACCGCCCGCGGTGAAGACGTTCAATGTCGTCCTCAGCGTGCTGCCCTGTCTGCTCGCGATCCGTTCACCGCTGTGGGGCTGGCGGGTGCTGCTCGTGGGCATCGTGCTGACGCCGCCGACGCTGCCGCAGATGGTCCAGTTCTGGAGCTGGCCGTGGTCTCCCGGCCTCGCGCTCGCCGCCGCCGTCGTCTTCTACCTCGTCGGGGTGGGCAACGACCAGCGGGAACTGACCTGCGTGGCGCTGATCTCGTTCGCCGTCATGGCGCCCTTCTTGCGCGATTGGCGGGACGGGGCGTTGCTCGCGGTGCTGGCCGGCGCGCTCTTCTTCCTCGGCAACACCGTCCGCCAGCGCCGCCTCGCCGACGAAGCCCGTGTCGCGCAGCAAGACCGCCGGATCGCCGAGGAAAGACGGGCGGCGGTGCTGGAGGAACGCGCCGTCATCGCGCGCGAGCTGCACGACGTGGTCGCCCATCACATGTCCGTCCTCGCGTTGCGGGCGGATTCGGCACGATTCCGCTTCGCCGGCCCGGGCAAGGCCGACGTCGACGACGGCGTGTGGCGCGAGTTCGCCGACCTCGCCGGGACGGCCCGCGAAGGGCTGACCGAACTGCGCAGACTGCTCGGTGTCCTCCGTTCGGAGGACCGCGAGGTCCTGATCGCCCCGCAGCCGGGGCTGGCGATGGTTTCCGAACTCGTCGAGCGGGTCCGGGCCGTCGGCACCCCGTGCGAGCTCGACGTCGGCGGCGACCTGGACGCCGTCCCCGCCGGGGTCGCGCTGTCGGTCTGCCGGATCGTGCAGGAGGCGCTCAGCAACGCGATCCGGCACGCTCCCGGCGCGCCGGTGTCCGTCGAACTCGTGACCGGCCCGCGGTCGATCCGGCTGGTGATCGAGAACGGGCCAGGGGAGCGGCCGCTGCGAACCGGGCAGACCGGCACCGGTCACGGGCTGCTGGGAATGCGGGAGCGGGCCGCTATGCTCGCGGCGGATCTCGAGGCGCGGGTGAGACCGGACGGTGGTTTCCGGGTCGCGCTGACGGTTCCACTCGACGACGGGGGGCGTTCGGAACCGTGATCACGGTGGTCATCGCCGACGACCAGACCATGGTCCGGCAGAGTTTCCGCGCCGTGCTCGACGCGCAGGACGACATCCGGGTGGTCGGCGAGGCGCCCGACGGGGCCGCCGCCGTCGCCCTCTGCGCCGAACTGGCACCGGACGTGGTGCTGATGGACGTCCGCATGCCCGGGCTGGACGGGCTCGAAGCGACCAGGCGCATCGTGGAGAGGTGGCACGAGATCCGCGTGCTGATGCTCACCACCTTCGACATCGACGAGTACGTGTTCGGCGGGCTGCGGGCGGGTGCCAGCGGCTTCCTGCTGAAGGACGCTCCGCTGGACGACCTGGTCACGGCCGTCAGGGTGGTCGCCGCGGGCAACGCGCTCTTCGCGCCGGCGATCACCAAACGGCTGGTCGGTGAGTTCACCCGGACCCACGCCGCCGCGCAGGCGGGCAACACCCGGGTGGCGGACCTGACCGCGCGGGAAACCGACGTGCTCCGCCTGATCGCGCGCGGCCTGTCCAACGCCGAGATCGCCGGAGCGCTGGTGATCGCGGAGCAGACCGCGAAATCCCATGTCAGCAGGGTCTTCACCAAACTCGGCGTCCGTGACCGCGCCCAAGCCGTCGTGGTCGCCTACGAGGCCGGGCTCATCGTGCCGGGCAGCGACTCCTAGTACCGGAGTACGGGTTCGCCGCCCGGCGGTACCCGGGTAGCGGGGACAAGACGGTTCCGCCGGGCGATGTGCCGCGGCCTCGAAACGGAGATCGTTCCACCCATGGTTCGGATCAACGCCCTGACCGCGGTCGGCATCGCGGTCACCGTGCTCGTCGCGATCGCGCTCGTCTGGTGGCTTTCGGACATCCCGCTGGGGGTCGACTCGGCCGTCTACCGCGCCGGTGGGTCCGCCGTGCTCCACGGGGAGCCGCTGTACGCACACCTGACCGCATTACCCGAGTGGGCGCCGGAACTCCCGTTCACCTATCCGCCGTTCGCCGCGCTGCTCTTCGTTCCGCTGACCGCGCTGCCGGCACACGTGTGCTGGGGGCTGCTGGCGATCGCGGCGGCACCTTCGCTCTATGTCGCGCTCCGGCCTTTCACCGAGCGCGCGTACGTCCCGCTCCTGCTGCTCGCCGCCTTCGCCCTGCAACCGGTGTGGCAGACGATCGGGCTCGGCCAGGTCAATCTTCTCCTGATGGCCGTCGTGGTCGCGGATGTGCTGCTGCTGCGCGAATCGCGCTTCCGCGGAATCGGGATCGGCCTCGCGGCGGCGGTCAAACTGATCCCGCTGATCTTCATCGTCCACCTCCTGCTCGTCCGGCGGATCGCCGACGCGGCCCGCGCCTTGGCCGCTTTCCTCGGCGCGACGACACTCGCGTTCGTCCTCCTGCCGAAGGATTCCCTGCGCTACTGGACGTCCGCGATCTTCAACAGCCACTTCGCGGAGATGAAAGGCTGGGTGGGGAACCAGTCGTGGCAAGGATTCATCGCACGTACGCTGCCGGAGGGCAGCATCGCGACAGTGCTGATCGGCTGCTTCGGGGTCCTCTGCGCGGTGGTGATGATGTGGCTCGTCCGAAGTCTTCACCGCGCGGGCGACGACCCCGCCGCCCTGCTGGTGACGGCCGGCTGCGCCTTGCTGGTCAGCCCGATCTCGTGGACGCACCATTGGGTTTGGGTGGTGCCCGCACTCGGCTACCTGTGCACCAGGCGGCCGGCGATGGGCATTGCCGCCGTCGTGTTCACGGGCTGGACCGTCGCCGTGGTTCCCGGTGGAGGCGGCGCCGAGCGAACGTGGAACTTCGGCCAAGCCGTCGTCGGCAACGCCTACCTGATCGCGGCGCTCGCCCTGATCTTCGTGCTCTGCCGCCGACTATCCGATGTGGACAGTGAGACCGCCGTTTCAGCCGTGGGGCGGGGGAGATGATCGTGCTCACCCTGAAGACCTGTGCCTTCGTACCCCTGACGGACAAGGCCGTGCCCTTGCAGCGCAGCGGGTCGTCGCGGGCACGGCTGGTAGCGGTCGGTAACTGAATCAGGGTGACAAGCCGGCCGCACCCGGGCTGCACATACGATCAAAGCCCACCGACGGCACCCGGAAACCGAGACAAACCGTTGGCGGGCTTTGACTTTGAACTGTGCGCCATCAGGGACTCGAACCCCGAACCCGCTGGTTAAGACATGCCGAGAAGTACGCGGATCTGGGGCGACTGGCCGCCGTTCGGTCGTGACCGCGGAGGGTCCGGAAAGGGATGTGCCCCAACCCTTTCGGGCCTCCGCCAGAAGCCAGGCTCGACCACGACTGCCTGTCGACTGCAGTGGCGCCAGTCATCCCGGTCGGTCATGTGAGTGCCGATCAACGCGTCGTTCCGTTGGCCCATATGGGGGTCAAGTTCACCCGGTTGTAGGACATGACGGCTGCTGCGTCTGCGTGCCAAGGTGATCTCTTGTCCACAGGAATGGGTGGGGCGGGAAAACCTAAGCACCTCATTCTTGTGACCGAGATCCATCGGCCTGGCCTGGGGAGGGGCAGAGACGGTGCCGCACAGAACGCAACCCGCTCGTGTGTCGGTTGCCGACTTACCGGAAACGCTGGACAGGATCGCCGAGGACTGTGACTGGACCGCGCTCGAAGCCCTGTGCGACCAGCACATCCTCGCCGTGGAGGGTGACCTCGCCGGTCGGCTGCTTTTCGTTCTCAGCCGGGTACCGGACGACGAGCTGCGCGCTCGTCCGCGCCTGATGATCTCGTGGATCAGCGCTTACTACGCGATGAACCAACCCCACGTCAGCGAACTCAGGCCATATCTGCGCCACTACACAGAGCTCGGTACCCGCCTGGCGGCGACGATGGACATCGCGGGCGAGACTTCGGTGGCGACACTCGTCACAGTCGGCACCGCGGCGATGATCGGGTTGCGTATGCGAGGGGCGAGCGCCGAGGCCGAGGAGCTGGGCGAGCGCCTCACGGTCCGCGCGGCGCAGCTCAGCTCGCTGCCCGGCGCCGATGGGGAACCGCGCCCTGGGTGGCTTGCCATGCAGCGAGGTCTGACGCGTTCGCTGATGGATGACTTCCCGGCCGCGGTGGAGTGGTACCGCCAGGCGTACGAGCGCGCGACGGTCGCGCCGGAAACGGCGGCCACTGCCCTCAACGCCGCCGCGAATCTCGCCATGATCTTCGCGCATCTCGGTCACTGTGCCCTCGCCCACCAGTGGCTTGAACGGATGCGTGGCTTCGAGTCGCCCTCCGAGCGGGTCCGTTTCTTGCTCACCGTGGGTGGGACGATCGCTGAAGGCTGGGACGCGCTGGACCGCTACGACGAGGCGAGCCTCGCGGACCGCCTGGAGATCACCGGCGACGGTACCAAGCAACTGGAGGTCTGGCCCTTCGTGGCGGCGTTGACGTTCGCGTACGGGTTGTACCTCGGCGATCCGGTGACGTCGCTGGCCCATCTGGGCACGCTCCCGCTCAGCCATGCGCCCGAGCTCGTCGCGCAGGGCACCGCCTTCCAAGTGATCCGACGTGCCCACATCGAGCTGCTGATCGCCACCGGTCAGGCCACCCGCGCACTGCGGTTGATCAAGGAGGCGGACCCGCAGGGGTCGTGGCTGGCGCTTCCGACCGCCCGGCTCCGCCTGCTCAACGGCGAATACGAGGTGGTCCGCGCGATGGCCTCGCGCACGTCCTGGCACGAAACCACATCGCGTCGGGACGTCCGGCAGATGCTGCTGCTCAAGGCGATCGCCGCAATGCGTATGGGTGACGAGGACGAGGCACGCCGGTCGCTTGTGCTGGTCCGCCGCGTGCGGACGCCGGATGAAGTGCTCTCGCTCGCCTCGTTGTCGCCGGGCGATCGCGATGAGGTGATCCGGCTGGGTGACCTTCCCCTGACCGATGAGGCGGTACAGCGTCTGGCGCGGGCCCGTCCGGTGTTCCCGGAACGCGTCGAGTTGGTCGAGCTGACCAACAGGGAGCAGGTGGTCCTCAGCGAACTGGACGCGGGCCTGACCATCGCGGAGGTCGCGCGCAAGCTCGTCGTGTCCGTCAACACCGTGCGCACGCAGGTGAAAAGCGCCTACCGCAAGCTGAACGCGTCCAGCCGCGAGGACGCGCTGATGCGGGCTTACGAGCTCGGCGTGCTCTAGTGTCCCGCGCCGGAAATCAGGCACATATCTCGGCGGCCCGGCTTCCACCGATATAGCACCGCATTTCCGGCGCGGGACACTAGCGGAAAAGCGTGGCGCCAAGCGGGTGTTGTCGGTCGAACCCGGGGAGTATCAGGAAGCTCGCACTGGCGGTGGTGGTGGTGAACGGCAGCAGTGCGTCGCCGTTGTCCATCCGGGTGAGGGTGTTGGTGAAGGTTCGGATGTCGTTCTGGAAGCTGATGAAGAGCAGGCCGGGTGCGGGTTCGTCGATGTTGTAGGAGCGGCGCAGCATGAGGCCGACGCCAACCGTGTTGGGGTGCGCTCTGCGCATGTGGGCATCAGCCGGGATCAGATAGCGCCCGTCCGGCGTTTTCGCGCCGAGGTCTGGATCGGAGGCGATGGCGCCGCCGGAGAGAGGTGTACCGGTGTCTCGGCGTCGACCGAAGACCGCCTCCTGGGTGGCGACGGGCAACGCGGTGAACCGTGGCAGGTCGAGTTCCATGCGTCGGAGCACGGCGATGGTGCCGCGGGTGACCGGGGACGGCCCGGCCAGCCACAGGTCTCGTTCCTGTTCGGCGGCCGTGTGCGGGCCCACGATGCCGTCGATGAAACCGAACACGTTTCGTGGCGCGGTAAGGCCCGGAGCCACGGGAATGGTCGAACCGCGGCGCCCGGACTGGCGCCAGCGTTCGTGGATGCGGTCGCCGGCCTGGTGCAGGAGTGCGGCCGCGACGATCGGTATAACGACGGCGTCGCCGGCACAAACCTGTATCAGCAGATCCCCGCCACGTGCCTGTGGGGCGATCCGCTCGCGGGAGAACTCGGGGAGTTCCGTTGTGCCGGGTAAGGACGGATCGGCCATGCGCACCAGCCGGGGGCCCACCCCGATCGTCACGGTGAGATCGCCCGGTGACAGGCCGAGGAGTCGTGTATCGGTCCCCGCGGTGAGCGTGCCGACGGCCTCGCCGAGTTCGGCCAGTAACGGGCCGACCGCCACGCCATCAGCGACGTCGGCCACGACGGCCAGCAGGTTGGGCTGGGCTTGTCGTGGGAGCGTGATCCCGGCTTGATAAGGACCCGTTGGCGGCACCGGCGTGGTTGACGCAGGAGTGTCGAGCCGGCCCGGCTGGGCGGAATCCGATTCACACCCCGCGGTGAGGCCGGCGGCCACCACGGTAGCGGTGGCACCGAGAAACGCACGGCGTGACGGGTGATTTTCGAATCGGCGCACGGATGTGGAGCGTGCCATATCCGCCCAGCCGTAGGCGAATTCGGCGGTGGTGCCAAACTGACGAGCATGCCTCGTTTCGGTTGTCGCGTGATCGTGGCGGTACTCGGCACACTGACACTCGTATTGGCGAGCTGCGCCGGCGATGACGGATCGGGCCAGGGCAGCCGGCCGGCCGGTGCGCACGTGACGATCCGAGTGCCGGCTGACGCCCCGACGATCTCCGCCGCGGTGTCCCTCGCCCAGCCCGGTGACCTGGTATTGGTCGCGCCGGGTGTCTACCACGAGTCGGTCAAGGTCGGCACGGCTCGGATCACTCTTCGCGGCGAGTCCCGGGACACGGTCGTGATCGACGGGCAATTGCGGCAGCCGAACGGGATTGTCGTCACCGCGCCCGGGGTGGCCGTGGAGAACCTGACCGTGAAGAACAATACGCAGAACGGGGTTCTGGTCACCGGTTCGGCGAAGGCGGCCACCGGAACTCCGGGGCAGGGCGGCTACGACACCGGCGACGAGCCGGTCGCCTTCCTGAAGTCGTTCCTGGTTTCCCACGTGACCGCCACCCGCAACGGGCTGTACGGCATCTATGCGTTCTCCACCCAGGACGGTGTCATCGAACACTCGTATGCGTCAGGTTCGGCTGACTCCGGGATCTATGTCGGGCAATGCAAGCCCTGTCGCATCGTGGTGCGGGACAACATCGCCGAACTCAACGCGGTCGGTTACGAAGGCACCAACGCCAGCGGGGACATGTACGTGGTCGGTAACCGCTTCGCCGGTAACCGGGTCGGGCTCACCACCAACTCCGACCATCAGGAGAAGCTGCTCCCGCAGCAGGGTGCCCACGTCGCCGGCAACCTGATCGCGGCCAACCAGCAGACCTCGACCCCCGAACAGGCAGACGGCGGGTGGGGCATCGGTATCGGCATCGATGGCGGCAGTGACAATCAGGTCATCCGCAACCGGATCGACGGCAATGTCAACGCCGGGCTGGTGATCACCGCAACCGCCGACATACCGCCGAACGGCAACCAGATCGTGGACAACACCTTCGCCGCCAACGGCGTTGACGTCGGCTGGACGTTCCCCACCGCCACCCAAGGACGGGGTAACTGCCTGCGCGGCAACGGTCTCGCGACGACGGTGCCCGCTCAGCTCGCGGCGACCGCGTCCTGCCCGGTCGCCGACCAGTCGTCCGCGCCGTCCGGCACGTGGGCGAGCCCGAAGCCACCTCGCGGTATCCCCTTCACCGACGTGGCCGCGCCCGCCCCGCAGCCGCAGTTCCCGAATGCCGCCACCGGCGCCACCGCTGTTCCGGCCGTTCCCGCGCTACCGGACATCGCGAAGATCCCGCTGCCGTCGGCGTCACTGCTGGCCGATGGCGCGCTGGTGCGGACGTCCTGAGCGGCGGCTACCGCGTCGGGGTGACACCGGGTGCCGGCTGGACCGGAACGTAGGCCTGGGTGTCGAAATCGATGGCCACCGGCCGCGGCTCGGAAGCCACGTCGGCCTGAACCCGGTGCATGGTGCCGTCCGAGCCGATCCAGTAGCGGACGTTTCCCGCGGTACCGGGCTTGGCAGGAGTGCCCGGCCCGGACATCACGTCCACCCGATGGCCGCTCACCTGGTCCGGACCAACCCAGGCGGCGCCGTTCTGCGGCAGTAGTTCGGCGTTGTCCGGCCGGTCGCTACCGAGACTGAGCGCGATGAGCAACGAACTGTCCAGCGAACTGCCGGACGTCTGCAAAGGGCGGCGATGCCAAGCAGATCCGGGCGGCGATGCCGGTGCCTCCGTCGGAGCGTTCGCCATCGGATGGACGAACACGGTGGTGGTGTTCCATTGGATCAGCCCGTCGCCGGACGTATCCCGCCCGGTGCCGCGCACCACTCCGTAACCGAGTTTGGCTCGGTAGTCGATGGATCCGGTGATGACCAGCCCGCCGGCGGTGGTCGGCACGGTGATCGTCACCGCGCGGCCTCCCGCCTCGTAGTTGCGGAACCGCGTGATCGCCAGCCGGTTCACCTCATCCGAGGTCAACGCACGCGGACCAGAAGGTTCTGAATAGTCGCCGATGATGACGAACGTGGCCATGCCGACCGCCGCGATGACGATGACGGCCACCACCCAGCGCGGCCGCAGCCATCGGTGCCGTGGGAAACGTTGCCGGGTTCTCATGCTCCGCACGCGGCGCGACGTTAACAGGTTCGCCGATTCACCCCCTGATTCACCCGACTTCTGACACACGGGGTAACGCCGCTCTGGTTGTCTGAAACGGTTCACGACGACTTCCACAAGGGGATAGCGATGAGCCGGAGAACCCGGACGCGTAGGGGTCTGTTGGCGCGGGTGGGGTTGGCTGGTCTGTTGTTGGCGAGCAGCGCCATCACCGGAGCGACGGCTGGGACAGCCGCCGCGTCGCCGACTGACGGCACGCTGACGGTCCAGGTGCTACGGGACTTCTTCGGCACCGGCGTGATCAACACGACGATGGACGTGCCGCAGCAAGGCATGCAGGTCGACGTCTCCGACCCCGAAGGTCGTCACGTCACCGGTATCACCGACGCCACCGGAAAAGTCGTGGTGCCGCCGTCCGCCGTGCTGGCCGGTGGCCACTACCGCGTCGACGTCACTGTCCCGGCGCCCTACAGCAACTATCTGCGGGCGGCGCCGGCCTCGACGGCGGCCAACCATTTCGACAGCTTCACCACCTTCGTGGACGTGTCGAACGGCAAGAACGACTCGGTGATCACCGGGGTCTGGAATCCCGCCCACTACACCCTGCCGGACACCCGGTATTTCGTGCCGATCCAGAATGGTGCCGGTGGGGCGGACACCCGGGCACTGGTGGCGTTCGGGGTGGACACCCGCGGTACGTGTCCTGAGAACGTCGCGTGCCCGACCACACTCGCCACCCAAGCCCAGGTGGGCACGACGTTCGGGCTGGCCTACGACAAGCACCGGCGCCAGTTGTTCCAGAGTGCGTTCGCCCGGCGGCACGCCGTGTACGGGCCGGGTGGTGGGGACGCGATCTACACGGTGCCGGTCGACGGCGGCGGCGCACCGACCCTGTTCGCGAAGGTGCCGGGCGCCGCGGTGACGCCCCACGACACCACCAACATGATCAAGGACGGCGGGTTCGTCAACGCGCCGGGCAAGGAGAGCATCGGCGGCCTGGCCCTGTCGGAGGACGGCTCCACGCTGTACGCGCTGAACCTGTTGACCCGGAGCCTGGTCAGCTTCGACGCCACCAGGGCCACCGCGCCGGTACCCCGGGCCACGGTCCCGGTCCCGGACCCGGGCTGCGCGGCGCCCACCGACTGGCGGCCGTTCGCTGTTGCCGCACACGACAGCACCGTGTACGTCGGTGGTGTGTGCAGCGCGGAAAGCACGCAGAACCGCGCGGACCTGAAGGCTGTCGTCTACGCCTACGACGGCACGCGGTTCTCCACGGTGCTGACCCAGCCGCTCGACTTCAAGCGTGGCGAGGTCCTCGCCGGTCGATCCACTCCCGGCCAGACCGACCGCTGGAACCCGTGGAACACGGATTTGTCGACCTGGAACGAACACGAAGTGGGCGGTGGCGGCACGATGATCGATCCGCAGCCGGCACTGGCCAGTCTGGCCTTCGCGCGTGACGGGTCGATGATCCTCGGCTTCCGCGACCGGTTCATGGACGTGGTGGGCTGGGATTCGCTGGACCCGCGTCCGGGCAGGAACACCACGGAACGCGGCTTTGCCGGTGGTGACATCAACATGGCCTGCGTCAATCCCACCGGTGGGTATTCCTGGGAAGGCACCGGGAACTGCCCCAACCACGCGAACAACGACATCACCGGCGGCCAGGCCGGCGACGTGGTCGAGTACTTCCCGGGTGACTACTTCCGGCGCCCGGCGGCGCACCAGGAAGCCGCGCTGGGGTCGGTCGCCTACATTCCGCAGCAGCAATGGGTTGTCAGCACGCAGATGGACCCGACCGTCAACGTCGCCACCGCCGGGACCGGTTACTACGACATCAAGACCGGGGTGGGGCCTGGTAACAACCCTTCCGCCAACGCCTACGAGTTCGTCGGTCGAAACCCGAGCCACGGGTTCGGCAAGGCAGGTGGGCTCGGGGCCATCGCGTACCAGGCGGCGAACGCGCCGATCCAGATCGGCAACCTGGTGTGGTTCGACGGCGACCACAACGGCGTCCAGGATCCGGCGGACGTGCGGCTACCGGGCGCGACGATCAACCTGGTGGACTCCACCGGTAAGAAGGTCGCCACGACCAAGACCAATGCGGCCGGCGAGTACTACTTCGGTGGTGTCGGCGCCGCCTACCAGCTCGAGCCAGGCGCCGAGTACACCGTGCAATTCGATGTCTGCACCGCGGACACCAGCAAGGTGCCAGGCCGTCCGCCGGCTACCGACCTTCGGTTCACGCTTCCGCTGGTCGATACCGATCGGGTACACGACTCCAATGTGGACCCGCCGACCACCGGGCGACTATGCGACGGATACGCCCCGGTCACGGCGCCGGCAATCCCCGGAGGGGTTGATCACACGATTGACGCTGGTGTCTACATCCCACAGGCATCACCACCGACGTCGACACCACCCGCGTCGACACCACCGACGTCCGTCCCGCCAACAACACCGGCCCCGTCCGGGAAAGCCCCGGGGCCACTGGCCTCCACCGGCGTCTCCGGCCTACCGTGGATTCTCCTCCTTGGTGTCCTGCTCCTCGGCGCGGGCGCGACACTCGCGTTGACAAGCCGGAAACGCCGCGCCAAGCAAGGCTGACAACAGGTGGTCTGCCCCCCGCGATCCGGAGTTGCGCGGGCGGGCAGACCACGTGTCCCGGCAGACGACAATGGGCCATTCACGCTGTCTGCTCGACATCGATACGTGAGCGGTCGCGAAGGTCAGGTCACCGCCGCGCGCTCGTCGTGTAGAAGTTCATCATGGCTCGCGGAGCAGGGATGAATGAGCAGGAGACCTGCAGGACTTTCGTCGTACCGGCTTTGGTCGTCTCCGACTGGATCTGCTCCTGGTTTCACGCAAATCTTTGAGGTAGACGGAAGACTGCTGATCACTCACGTAGATATTCGTCACCGAGCGGCATGATCAGATTCGCGCAGACATTGGCCAGGCTGAACTCGATTCCGTTCTTCTTCAGAAATGCCTTGGGGAAGAAATGGTGGAATTCCTTGTCGTGTCGAGTGTGCATTCATGAGCGGGGATTACTTGTCGGGTGGAGCCGTCGAAGGTTGGTGCGACATTGGTCAAGCGGCTTTGGTGATCGTTGTAGTGTGGCCCGCCGGATACGCCTGGAACTGCACCTCCGATCTTCGGCTGCCGGAGGTAGACCGCAGTGGGCGCTGCGTTGCCGTCCCCCGGTTGAGACGGCGGTGCTGGCTTGACTGCGGCGACCGGGCGAGGGATGGGAGGCTGGTAGGTAGTCTTCGCGCATGAGCCGTACCCGGCAGACAGTGACGCTCACCGCCGACCTGGTCATCCTGACCATTCGGGGCGGTGTGCTGTGCGTCCTGCTCGTGGAGCGGAAGAATGCGCCGTTCCGGGGCCGCATGGCGTTGCCTGGTGGATTCCTGCGTGGTGACGAGTCGTTGGAGCAGACCGCGGCGCGTGAGTTGGCCGAGGAGACGGGACTTGACGCCGGGGCGTTGAAGCTACAGCAGGTTGGCGTGTACTCCGCGCCAGATCGGGATCCCCGGCGTCCGCGGGTGGTAACTTGCGCTTACCTCGCTATCGCCCCGAACCTGCCGGTGCCGGTCGCCGGGTCAGACGCACGAGCCGCCCGCTGGTTGCCGGTCGCCGAGGCCACCGACACAGCGCTGGCCTTCGACCATGATTGTATCCTGTCCGACGCGGTGGAGCTGGCGCGTACGTTGCTGCAGTTCAGCACCATCGCCACGGCCTTCTGTGGCCCTGAGTTCACCATTGCAGACCTGCGCGAGGTCTACGAGGCTGTATGGGGCGTCGTGCTGGACAAGCCGAACTTCCATCGCAAAGTCACCGATGCTGATGGCTTTGTCGTGCCCACCGGCGGCAAGCGGCCTTCTCTCACTGGCAGGCCCGCTGCCCTCTATCGAGCGGGCGAGGCGGCTGAGCTGGTACCTCCGATGATGCGGTCGCGCTTCGGAGCGTGAAGCAGTTTTTGTCAGTATGACTATTGGCTCTGCTTAGGGCTTGCTCTACCCGTCGGTTCGTGTCACTCTGACAATAAGCGTGGTGGTGAGACCTCGGTCCGGCGCGGGTGTCAGGCCACGTCGATCTCGTCGGACGCCTTGTGGGGGTCCGTTCCTGAATCACCCTGACCGTGTTGGAGTGAGAGCCAGTGAATGTGATCATGACTGCGCTGCCCGTGGAACATGCGGCCGTGCTGGAGCACCTTGTGGACGTGCGCCCGCATCGTCACAGGTCAGGCACAGTGTTCGATGTCGGAACAGTCGTGGGTCATCCGGGACACCGCGTCGCGGTGGTGGAGACCGGCGCAGGCACCACGACCGCTGCAGCGCTCACCGAACGTGCCAATGCCGAGTTCGACCCGGCGGCCATGGTGTTCGTCGGCGTCGCGGGAGGGCTGCGCGACTGGCTCATGATCGGCGACGTAGTCGTGGCCACCAAGATCTATTCCTATCAGGGCGGTCGCAGCGAGGATGACGAATTCCTGGTGCGCCCCTCTGCTTGGTCTGTCTCGCACCGTCTCGACCAAGAGGCGCGGAGGTTGCCGCGTGGCGACGCTTGGCACTCGTTCCTGCCTGACCAGGTGGAGGGCGGCGCTCCAGCGGTTCACTTCGAAGCCGTCGCGGTGGGCGACGTCGTCCTCAACTCCCGCCGCTCCGAACTGGCCCAGAGGCTGCACAAGTCGTACAACGACGCCGTAGCCGTCGATATGGAGAGCTCCGGTTTCGCGCACGCGGCTCATCTTGGCGACCAGGTCCGCGCCGTGGCCGTGCGCGGTATCAGCGATTTCGCAGACGGTCGCAAGGCCACGGCGGACCGCGAAGGTGGACAGTTGCTCGCGGCTCGCAACGCGGCGGCATTCGCGATCGCGCTGATCACCGCCCTCGAACCCGCCGAGGACACCGCCGGAGCTGCCGATCCGCCGTCGCCCGAGGTCCCGGCCATCCGCAACACGAACACGGCGCGGGACAACGCCCGCGTCGGCCAGCAGATCGGCGTCAACCTCGGCTCTGTCCGGGGCTTCCGATGAGCGGGGACACGATTGTCAACGGCGTCGAGAACGAGAACGTCGCTTCCGACAACGCCCGGGTCGGCCAGCAGATCGGTGTGCAGAACGTGGAGAGCGTCTTCCATGACGCGACCATCTACAACGTCTCCGACGAGGACACTGCCGAGCGCAGGCACGAGGTCGCGCTCGCCTATCTCACCGCCGGTTTGCCGCGCCGTGCCGAAGAGCTGTTCGGTGAGCTGGTCTTCAATGGCCATCAGTCGACCGAACGCATCTACTTCTACGTGCTCGCGGTATTCAGCGAACGTGGCTTCGGGGATATTCCGGCGGACCTCGTCAGAAGAATCCGCGAAGCAGGAAAGCTCTGTGTCTCACTGCCGGAAGACGAATGGTCACGAGCTCACCGTGTTGTCCGGAGCCTCGTCGAGCTCGTCCGGTCCGATGCCGTTGACCGGTCGTTCACCACCGTGACCGCGTTTGGTGATCTTCCGGCCGAGCGGCAGGACGAGATCAGCCGGCATCTGTCGCTGTTGGTCACCGGCGTCCTGGATCAACAGCTCGATGCCGAGCGAAAGCACAAGGTCGGTATCGAGCGCTTCTCTCGAGATCGTGAGAACCGGGCCTGGAAGTTCTTCGAACCCGACCCCGCGAAGCCCACCAGGTATCGAATCCGAACGTCCACTGCGGGCGTCGATGACCGTCGGCCCGTGTTCATCGGAGGCACGGTCGCGGTGCTGTCCCTGGCCGGACTGTTCTTCGGCCCGATGAGTATTCTCTTCTGGGGCGGGCTGGTCCTGCTGATCGCGGGCAGTGCCGTGACGACCCGCTATGGCATCGAGTACACCGGGCACGTACTGCACCTCGCCTCCCGGCGTGACGCGGCGCGGCCTGCGGACGCGCCGGCCGAGGCGAGCCAGGTCGACAAGCTCATTGACCGGTGTTTCCGTGACGCCTGCCCGCCGGATGCCCAAGACTGGCTTGAGTACGCGGCCGGGCACCGCTGGTACTTGCGGCGCAGGTTCAACGATTGGCTCAGGTACGACCAGGACTACGGTCAGACCGTCAAACGGCTGAAATGGCTTTTCGACTGGCACGCGCGTCGAGTTGCCCAGCAGTGGTCGAGCCTTGACTCGCAGCTTCAGCCAGAACCCGCTGTCCCAAGCGGGGTCCGTAGCCGGCAGGTGGTCGGCGTCCTGATGGCCGTGTCAGGGTTGGCCCTGCTGGGTGTCGCTCATCGCTGGCAGGCCGTGCCGATCGCGGCGGGTGGCTGGTTCGCGTTGCCCGCGGTGATCGAATATTTCGCTGCCCGCAGGGCGACTCGGCTCCTTACGGCCAGCGCGGACGCGCTGTTCGAGCAAGAGATGGCCGAGTACGAGCGATGGCGGGATGAGCTGTCCGATCGCCCGAAAGACACTGACATGGCCTGGTGGCTGGCTTTGGACAAGGCCTATATCAAGGCAGAAGCGTTGCGTAAAGGCGAGATCGCCGAACGGGGCCTCGTGTCGCACGTCGTCCACAACGAGCGAGCTCCCGGGGCCCGGCGTGGGGTAGTGCCGCATGGCCCGCCTCGTTATGAGGCGTACCTGGTCACCGTCATCTTGTTGACCCGGCATGGCATCCGAGAATCCCGTATATATCTGAACTTCATCACCGGAGAGGTTAAAAACGAGGACTGGAACGTTTTCGGCTACGACCGCATCGCGTCCGCCTCGCTGAAGGTCCGGGAAAGGACAGTCCAAAGCCGTGAAGAGTCTGAACGCAAGGTGCGCAATCGAGATTTCCGGCTTCGTCTGCTGGACGGCGTGGAGATCCTCGCCATCAGCGATCGAGTCGGCATCGAGAACGACACGGAAGACGACGACGAGGCAGAGCTGAACCAACTCGCCGCGGCGACCTCCGGGATGGACGCGGCGCTCCCGATATTGGAGGCCGTGGCACACAAAGGGCGCGCCTGGATCGACTTCGAGAACGACCGCCGGACCATGTGGTCGCGGAACTGGTCGGAGTGATGGGTGCCTAGCCGGGCCCTCCGGGCATATGCGCCTGGAGGGCCCGGCGGATGTCTTGAAACGACGCCGAAGGAGTGACGACAAGATGATGAGCGGAACCCAAGTTGATCAAACCATGCCGGACGACTCGGCCAGAGCTGTCCTGCTAGCGGAGTACGAAGCTCTTAAAGCAGAGCAGACATCACGGATCGTGCTGCGAGACCGGCTGATGTATGCCGCACTGGCCGCGCTGGCGGCGACACTGGCCTTGGTGGTCCAAGCGACCGGGCGCCCTTACCTGCTCCTGCTGCTGCCGCTGGTATGCGTGGTCCTGGGCTGGACATACTTCGTCAACGACCAGAAGATCTCGGCAATCGGCAGGTATCTGGGGCGGCACCTGGCGCCCTCGCTCGTGGCGTCTACCCATCGTGCGGAACAAGTGCTCACCTGGGAGTCTGTCCACCGCTGCGATCCGCTGAGACGACTCGACAAGTCCATGCAGCTGGCAGTGGACCTGCTGATGTTCGCGGTCCCGGCACTGTTGTCGGTCGTGCTCTACTGGACGGCCGACGGCGTGCGGGCAGACCTGCTCGTCGTATCGATCGCTGAGGCTCTGGTCACCTTGGGGTTTGCAGCACGTGTCATCGTCGCCGCTGATCTGTCGGCCAGGGCGTAGGGGCTTCATACCTATGCTCTGCGTGTCCGCTCACGTCGAGACCTTCCCGACCTGGTCGAATCCGGTTTCGACCTGTACCTTCAGCCGTAACTCTCGTGGGCAGTCTGGACTTCGACGGTGACGGTAGGTCTCGCATGATGAGGTTCACCGGGTACGGCCTCATTCGGCCCCACGCCGGTCACAGCCATGATCAAAGCCCACCGACGGCACCCGGAAATCCGGGATAAAACCGTTGGTGGGCTTTGTCTTCTTCTGTGCGCCATCAGGGACTCGAACCCCGAACCCGCTGGTTAAGAGCCAGCTGCTCTGCCAATTGAGCTAATGGCGCCTGCTTGTTCCGCCGCTTTGGTGTTCCCCTCGGCGACGTGGAAAACATTAACACAGGGTTGCTGGGGCCCGTTTCAGGGGGGGTCCCCTAACGCCGGGCCGGGACGTATTCGGCCATCCGGCCGCGAGCGTTGCGGCCGGTCAGGCAGACTATAGCCAGACGTTGGGGTTGGTACCACGCGAAACGGGCGGTGTGCATGAGGGTCTGGGGAGCGACTGGGCGGTCGCGGGTGGCTGTGGCGGCATTGGTGGCCGGGTTCACACTGGCCGCGTGCAGCAGTACACCGTCGGGTGAATCGCCGTCGCAGGGTGGTGCTCTTGGGGGTTCGCAGCAGAGTGCCGCGCCCGCGCCGGAGCCGAAGCCGGCCGTGATGACGCTGACCCCGGCGCAGGGGGCGGCGAACGTGGCGCCCGGCGAGCCGGTCACGGTGGCCGTCGCGGACGGCAAGGTGGGCGAGGTCAAGCTGACCGGCACCGACGGGAAGGTCGTCGCGGGCAAGCCGAAGGAAGACGGTTCGGGCTGGGAGTCGGCGGAGCCGCTCGGCTACGGCAAGACCTACACCGTCACCGCGGCCGCGACCGGAACCGATGGGAAGCCGGTCACCGCGACCTCGACGTTCTCGACGGCCAAGCCTGGCCGCCAGATCGGCGTCTCGATCAACCTGGTCGAAGGGGAGACGGTCGGCGTCGGCCTGCCGTTGATCTTCACCTTCACCGGCAACGTGCCGGACAAGGCGGCGACCGAGAAGGCGCTGAAGATCGTCACCGAGCCGCAGGCCGAGGGTGCGTTCCACTGGTTCGGCGAGAAGACCGTGATGTGGCGGCCCAAGGAGTACTTCAAGCCGGGCACGAAGATCTCGGTCAACGCGGCGATCTACGGGAAGAACCTCGGCAACAACACCTTCGGCCGCGAGGACAAGCCCGCCAAGGTGGTCGTCGGGGACAAGCTGGTCGCGACCGCGGACGGCGGCACGCACCAGATGAAGGTCGTGGTGAACGACCAAGAGGTCAAGCAGATGCCGATCTCGATGGGCAAGCCGTCGAGCAGCACTCCGGCCGGGACCTACACGGTGATGAGTGAGCACAACGGGTACACGATGGACTCCAGCACGTACGGCGTCCCGACGGACAGCAAGGCCGGCTACCGGACGTTCGTGAAGTACGCGGTGCGGATGTCGAACAGTGGCATCTTCTACCACTCGGCGCCGTGGTCGGTCGGTTCCCAGGGCAAGCGGAACGTGAGCCATGGCTGCATCAACCTGTCGACCGAGAACGCGAAGTGGCTGATGGACACTTCGAAGAAGGGCGACATCATCACGGTCACCAACTCGGGCCCGCAGGTGCTGGAGCCGACCGACGGCTGGTCGGTGTGGCAGATGTCGTGGGACGACTGGAAGACCGGCGGCGACCGGAACTGACCCGTTGTCATGAGGGGTCCCCTTAGGACGGATTTCGTCCTAAGGGGACAGAT
>NZ_CP150484.1:7357784-7398075 GCF_037997115.1 Amycolatopsis coloradensis | reverse complement strand
TTAGGACGGATTTCGTCCTAAGGGGACCCCTCATGGCGTTCCGGGCGGCAGGGTGCCGTATAAGTGCTCCCATTGCGTCTCGCCGCTGGTCTTGTAGCGGCACTTCTGCCTGCCGGTGTCCCAGATCTTCTCTGGATCACGGACGCATCTCTGGTACTCGAGCTCGGCGAGGTACTTCTGAGACTGGGCCTTCGTGCAGTTCGGATAGCCGGGCTCGCAGCGCCACGGCGACTTCTTGGCCGATGTGGTCGGCTTCGTCGGCTTGGGCGGGCTCACCGTCACGGTCGTGACGGGTGTCGGCGTCATCGCCGGTGCCGGTATCTGGTTCGGCGGAGAGGCTGCGCAAATCCGCCCGGCTCGATCGCCCCTCACGGCACCGATCTGATGGGGGTCCGGGGGCGCAGCCCTCCGGCGGGGGTTCGGGGGCTCGGCCCCCGAAAAAAGGCGAAACCCCAGCCCGTTTGGAGGGGCCGAAGGCCCCGAACAGACTGGGGTGATGGGGTGAGCGACGGGTTTCGAACCCGCGACCTCCTGGACCACAACCAGGTGCTCTACCAGCTGAGCTACGCCCACCATCGCCGGGCTCGGGGAGCTCCCCATCACCTCGGCCGCACTATATTAGCGTGCCCGTTTCAGGGGCTCGCAACGGGTTACCCTTCGTGGCGTTCCTGCACTTCAGCGGCCGCGGCCTTGGCCTGTTCGGTGGTCGGGCCGGGCTGCGGGACGAAGGCGACGCGACGGTAGTAGTCGAGCTCCCCGATGGATTCCTTGATGTCGGCGAGCGCGCGGTGCGCGAGGCCCTTCTCGGGCTTGGCGTAGTAGATCCGCGGGTACCAGCGCCGGACGAGTTCCTTCACCGACGAGACGTCGACCATGCGGTAGTGCAGGTGCGCGTCGAGGAGGGGCATGTCGCGGGTGATGAAGCCGCGGTCGGTGGCGATGGAGTTGCCGGCGAGCGGGGCGACGTTGGCCTCGGGCACGTGCGCGCGGATGTACTCGAGCACGCGCTGCTCGGCTTCTTCCATGGTCACGGTGGAGCGCCGGACCTCTTCGGTGAGGCCGGAGTGGGCGTGCATTTCGCGGACGACCTCCGGCATGCCGTCGAGGGCTTCGTCGTCGGCGTGGATGACGATGTCGACGCCTTCGCCGAGGACGTTGAGCTCGGCGTCGGTCACCAGCGCGGCTATTTCGATCAACGCGTCCTTGCCGAGGTCGAGCCCCGTCATCTCGCAGTCGATCCAGACTAGGCGGTCGTTCACCCCGAAACCCTAACCCGACCCGGGGATTCGTGACGCGCGACGTGCGGGTTCGGCGCGTTGCTGGCAGCGTGTGCATCCTCAGGTGAGTCATGTCACAGACCAGGGAGCGACAGTGGTCGAACAAGGTCCAGCCCAGGAGATCGCGCAGGGGTACGTGAGCGAGGGCGCGGCGGTCGAGCTCGGCGCGGTCGTGATCGACGGCAAGGCCGACGCCGGCGCCGCGGTCCGCCTGCCGCTGGCGACGCTGAACCGGCACGGGCTGGTCGCGGGCGCGACCGGCACCGGCAAGACGAAGACCCTGCAGCTGATCGCCGAACAGCTGTCGGCCGCGGGAGTGCCGGTGGTGCTGGCGGACGTGAAGGGCGACCTGTCGGGGCTCGCCGCGCAGGGCGAGAGCAACGACAAGATCGCCAAGCGCGCGGAAGAACTGAGTGACTCCTGGGAGCCCGCCGCCTTCCCCGTGCAGTTCCTGTCGCTGGGCACGGGTGGCAAGGGGTCGCCGATCCGGGCGACGATCACGAGTTTCGGCCCGATCCTGCTGTCGAAGGTGCTGGGGCTCAACGAAACCCAGGAGTCGACGCTCGGCCTGATCTTCCACTGGGCCGATCAGCGCGGGCTGGCGCTGCTGGACACGAAGGACCTCCGCTCGGTCATCACGCACCTGACGAGTGACGAGGGCAAGGAGGACCTCAAGGGCATCGGCGGCGTCTCGGCCGCGACGGCCGGGGTGATCCTCCGGGCGCTGTCCAATCTGGAGGCTCAGGGCGGCGAGGACTTCTTCGGCGAGCCCGAGCTGGACGTCCACGACCTGATGCGCGAGGCCGACGGCAAGGCGATGGTGACCTTGCTGGAGCTGGACAACCTCCAGTCGAAGCCCGCGCTGTTCTCGACCTTCCTCATGTGGCTGCTGGCCGAGTTGTTCGAGGAGCTGCCCGAAGAGGGCGACCTCGACAAGCCGAAGCTTGTGTTCTTCTTCGACGAGGCGCACCTGCTGTTCAACGACGCGTCGAAGGCGTTCCTGGAGCGCATCGAGCAGACCGTGAAGCTGATCCGGTCGAAGGGCGTCGGCGTCTTCTTCTGCACCCAGCTTCCGACGGACATCCCGAACAACGTCCTGTCCCAGCTCGGCGCGCGGGTGCAGCACGCGTTGCGCGCGTTCACGCCCGAGGACCAGGCGGCGCTGACGAAGACGGTGAAGACGTACCCGAAGACGAAGCACTACGAGCTGGACTCGGCGCTGACGTCGCTCGGCATCGGCGAAGCGATCGTCACCGTCCTTTCCGAACGCGGCGCGCCGACGCCGGTCGCGTGGACCCGCCTGCGTGCTCCGCGTTCGAAGATGGGCTCCATCGGCACCGAAGCCATCACAGCGGCGACGACGTCTTCGGGCCTGCACGCGAAGTACTCCGAGACGATCGACCGTGAGTCGGCCTACGAGAAGCTCGCCGCGAAGGTGGCCGCGCCGCCCGCCGGTGAGGCGCCGCCGCCCGAGGCTCCCGCTCCGAAGCCGGAGAAACAGGAGCCGGGGATGGTGGAGCAGGCGATGAAGAACCCGGCGGTGAAGTCGTTCCTCCGCTCGGCGGCGAGCGCGCTGGGACGGGAGATCACCCGTGGTCTCTTCGGGAACCGGAGGCGGTGAGGAAACCTGACGCGATCTGTCAGGTATGTCCGGCAGGGTCGGCGGCATGACCAACACCGCGACAGCGTCGTTCACCGTGGACGGCTGGGATCCCCAAGCCAACGAGAAGGCCGAAGGCACCGAGTTCTCGCGGGTGCTTCTGACCAAGACGTTCACCGGTGACGTCGAAGGCACCAGCGCCGTCGAGATGCTCACGGCGGTGAACGAGACGTCGTCGGCGTACGTCGCCTTCGAGCGGCTGGCCGTCTCCGTCGGCGGGCGTAAGGGCGGCTTCGTCCTGCATCACTCGGCGGGGGAGAACGGGCATCACCTGATCGTCTTGCCGGGATCCGGTCACGGTGACCTGGCAGGCATCACCGGAACGGCGGAGATCGTCAAGGACGATGAGGGCAACCACACCTTCACCCTCACGTACGAACTCTGAAAGTCCGTGAAGGCCTCCTTGTGAGAAGGAGGCCTTCACGGACTGTGCCTGCTGGGCCGCCCCCTGACAGCGGTCCAGACGGCGGGGTCAGCCGACTATCTGCTCGACGATCTTCTTCGCGTCGTTGATCGGGATCGCGAAACCGATGCCGATGCTGCCCGTCGAGGCCGGGTTGTACAGCGCCGAGTTGATGCCGATGACGTTCCCCTGCGCGTCCACCAGCGCCCCGCCCGAGTTGCCCTGGTTGATCGGGGCGTCGGTCTGGATCGCGGTGTAGCTCGGCCCGGCTTCGTTCATGGTCCTGCTGTAGGGCGAGCGCCGCTCCTGGCCGCTGCTCAACTCGTCGAGCTTGCGGTTCAGCGCGCTCACGATCCCGGTGGTCACGGTGTTCTGCAGCCCGCCGGGCGAGCCGATCGCGACGACCTGCTGGCCGACGGCGAGCTTGCTGGAATCGCCGAGCGAGGCCGCGGTCAGGCCGCTCGCGTCCTTCGCCTGGAGCACGGCGATGTCGGCCTTCGTGTCGGCGCCGACCACGCTCGCCTTGTACTGCTTGCCGTCCGACAGGGTGACGGTCACGTCGCCCTCGGCGTCGGCGACCACGTGGGCGTTGGTGAGGATGCGCCCGTCCGCCGTCAGGATGACGCCGGAGCCGACGGCCTCACCCTGCGCGGTGGTCACGTTCACCTGCACGACGCTCGGCGTCACCTTCGCGGCGACCCCGCTCACGTCACCCGAAGTGTTGTTCCCGACCAGTTGCCCGTTGGCGACCGCGGACGAACCCGTACCCGACGCCGACGACGCGGAGCCGAGGCCCATGATCGCCGCTCCGCCGACACCGCCGACGAGTGCGGCGGCGAGCGCCGTCGCACTGACGAGGACGGCGATCTTGCCGCCCTTCTTGCGCGGCGGCGGGGTGACGAGTGGATTCGGCGCGGCCTGCCAAGGGGTGTAACCGGGGTACTGCTGCTGGTGCGGCGGCTGGTGCCCACCGGTTGAGGCGGGGCCTGGCCGACTCTCGTTCTCGGTCATGGACCAAGATTCGCGCCCGTACTTGTGAACCGCCTGTGGAATCCCCCTGTGCTTTCCTGAGAAGAATTACCTGAGAACGCTCAGCCGAAGAAAGCCGGCACGTCCAACGCTCCGCCCGACGCCTCGAACTCCTCGTGCACCGCGGCGCGGAGTTCCGCGTCGGCCAGGTAGTCGACGGCGGTCAGCGCCAGCCCCAGCGCGCCGTCGACGACCGCGCGATCGCCGTCCGGCGAACCGGCCGCGGCCGCGAACTCCTTGGTGTGCAAGGCGGTCGTCGGTCCGGCGATGGCGATCATCGGGTGGATCGCGGGCATCCGGTAGGAAAGGTTGCCGAGATCCGTCGAGCCGGTGAGGAATTCGGGCACGATACCGGGCGGCAGCGGTTTGCGGCCGGCGTCGACCTGGTGCACCGACCAGCGGCCGGCGAGGGTGGTGTTGAACCGGATCGGCAGATACGCGGGCTGGGCGTCCCACAGCAGTTCGACTCCGCAGCCGGTCATTTCCGCCGCGCCGCGCGCGATCGCCGAAACCCGCTCGGCGAGGTCGCGCAGCGTGTCCGGCTGCGCGGAGCGGAGATAGAACAGCAGGGCCGCGCGTTCGGGGACGACGTTCGGCCGCGCGCCGCCGTCGGTGAAGACCCCGTGGACGCGGTCGCTGGAAGGCAGATGCTGCCGAAGCGCCGCGACTCCCTGGTACGCGGCGACGGCGGCGTCGAGCGCGTTGCGGCCCATGAACGGCTGAGCCGAGGCGTGCGCGCCGACACCGTGAAAGACCATTTCCAGCTGCCGCCTGCCGAGGAACGGGTGCATGGCGATGTCGTGGCTGAACGGATGCAGCATGACCACGGCGTCGACGTCGTCGAAAACGCCGGCGCGGGCCATGGTCTCCTTGCCGCCGCCACCTTCCTCCGCCGGCGTGCCGATCAGCGAGACCCGGCCGCCCAGCCGTTCGGCGACCGCGGCCGCGCCGAGGAAACCACCCGCGCCCGCGGTGCAGATGACGTTGTGCCCGCAGCCGTGGCCGAGCCCGGGAAGCGCGTCGTATTCGGAAAGGACCGCGATATGCGGCCCGCTGCCGGGGGTGGTCGCGACCAAGGCGGTGTCCAGCCCGCCCGTACCGATCGTCACCTCGTGGCCGTGCCGCTCGAGCAGGTCCCCGAGCGCTCGGACCGAGCGGTGCTCGGCGAACCCCTCTTCCGGATGAGCGTGCAGGTCCTGGCTCAGCCCCACCAATTCCGCCGCCAGCGCGCGGATCTCGGCGCTCACGGCGTCTCGTGTGGTGGCGTCCGCGCCGTCATGGGGCGAACCGAGGGGTTCGGCCGCGGCGACGGCGTCCGCGGTCGCGTCGACCAGCGAGCGGAGGTAGCCGTCGTCGGGAGGAATCGGCGAAGCGTGCTCAGAGCGGATCATTTCCGGATGTTAACGCCTAGCTCGCCCGTGACGATCTGCGTGACACCGGCGTACCGCTCGTCGACGTGGTCGAAGCCGCGCCGGAACAGCTTCACCGCGATCTCGCCGCGGTCGAACATCCGCTGTCCGCTCAGCCTCCCGAGGACGGTGTCCGCGAGCCGCATCGGCTGATCGCCGTGCCGGGCACTGGTCAGCATCACCAGTGAGCCGCCGGGTTTCAGCACCCGGGCGAACGAATCCAGCGCCGCGTCCGGATCGGCGAACATGTGCAGCGCGGCGAAACAGCAGACGGCGTCCACAGTGGAATCGTCGAGCGGCAGGTCGACGGCGTCGGCGCGCAGATAGGTCACCGATGGGGGATTGGCCGCGGCGAGCGCCTTCTCCAGCATGGTGACCGAACCGTCGAGCCCGATCGACAGGCCGTCCGGCCCGACCGCTTCGCCGAAGGCACGGGTGAACCGGCCGGTGCCGCAGGCGACGTCCAGCACGACCTGACCGGCGCGCAGGCCGAGCGCTTCGATCGCGATGCGGACCTCGTCCGCCATCGTCGGGCCGTTCAGTCCTTTCGCGACCCTGCCCAGCGTCGGGCGCCAGTACCGTTCGTAGATCATCGGCACGGCGGAGGTGCGCATCAGCCGCTGCGCGAGTCCGGTCGGCGGCCCCGCCTGCGGGATTTCTCCCAGCAGGTCAAGGAAACCCTTCCCGGTGGTGCGGGGCGTGGTGCCCGGCCGCAGCAGGCTTTCGAGACGTTCGCGATGGTCCGGCATGGCTGCTCCCTTCACGGTCCTCACCGGAGAATCTGCCATGACCGGCCCGTTCGCGACATTCGCGCCGCCGCGACCCGAAACTGTCGGTGGCCGTCTCTAACGTCGGAGGGAGTCGCCGTTCCCCAGCCGAAGGAGCCCGAAATGACCGGCTCGATCCTGCAGCACACCGCAACGACCACGCTCCGCATCCCGGTGCGCGGCCCGTTCGACCTCGACAAGTCCATCCGCTTCCTGACCGATTTCCCGCCCGCGTGCCGCGCGGACGCCGCCGCCGAACCCGGCACCCTGCGCTTCGCCTTTCCCGCCGAAGCGGGCTGGGAGCACGTCGGTGCGGCCGTCAGACAGAGATCGCCCGGTTCGATCGAGGTGGAGGTCTTCGCCGAAGAGGGGCTCGCCGTCGAAGTCGGCGCCCAGGTCCGGCGGATCCTGTCGGTGGACGTCGACGGCGTCGGCTTCGCCAAGATCGGCACGGCGGATCCCGTGGTGCGCCGCCTCCAGCAGGCGCACCCCGGCCTGCGGCCGGTGCTGTTCCATTCGCCCTATGAAGCCGCCTGCTGGGCGATCCTGAGCCACCGGGCGCGGATGTCCCAGGCCGCCACGGTGAAACGACGGCTCGCCGAGGAATTCGGCAGGCCGGTGGACGTCGGCGGGAAGGTCCTCAGGTCGTTCCCGGCGCCGGACGTACTGGCCGTGCCGGAGGTGGGGCGCGGCCTGCCGGAGGTGAAGGCCGAGCGGTTGCGCGCGGTGGCCAACGCCGCCAAGGACGGTCTGCTCGACGCCGCGTACCTGCGCGCGATGCCGGTGCCGGACGCGTTGCGCTGGTTGCAGCGCTTGCCTGGGATCGGCCCGTTCTCGGCACAGCTGATCCTGATCCGTGGTGCCGGGCATCCGGACGTCTTCCCCAGTGGCGAGCCCCGGTTACAGGAGGCCATGCGGGCCGCGTACGACCTGCCGATGGCGCCACCCGAGGAGTTGGAGGAGCTGTCCGCGGTGTGGCGGCCGTTCCGCAGCTGGGTGGCTTTCGCCCTGCGCAACGACGGGGAGTTTCGCACGCGCGGGATCGGGGGTTCGATGACCGCCTGACACGGGACATATCCGGCTTGTGGTGAGCTGGTGAGGTGAGCTCGTCTCCCGCCGAAACGGTTTCCGACATCGCCCAGTCCACCCCGCCCGGCACGATCACCCTGGTCACCGGTGGTCTCGCGCTGCTCGTGGTGCTCTCAGGCAGGCCTTGGCGGATCGCCCGCAACCTGATCACGCTCGTCCACGAGGCGGGTCACGCGCTGGCGGCGGTGCTGGTCGGCCGTCGGCTGCAGGGCATCAAGCTGCACTCGGACACCTCCGGCGTCACGGTCTCCCGTGGCAAACCGGAGGGCCCGGGGATGGCGTTCACCGCGCTGGCCGGGTACCCGGCGGCCGCCGTGCTCGGGCTGGTGTTCGCGGGGCTGCTCTCGTCGGACCTGATCACCGTCGTGCTGATCATGATGGCGTTGATGCTGCTGGGCGTGCTGGTGATGGTGCGCAACACCTACGGCGTGTTCACCGTGGTCGCCAGCTCGGTGGTGCTCGGGCTGGTCGCGCTGGTGGCGCCCTCGTGGTTCCAGGCGATCTTCGTCTACCTGCTGACCTGGTTCCTGCTGTTCGGCGGTGTCCGGCCGGTGGTCGAGCTCCAGATCAAGCGGCGCCGGGGAGCGGCGCGGGATTCCGACGCCGATCAGCTCGGCAGGCTCACCGGGATGCCCGCGGTGCTGTGGGTGCTGGTGATGGCCGTGCTGACGGTGAGCTGTCTCTTCGCGGGCGGGTTGTGGCTGCTGGAGCCGACCGTCGCCTGACCGGGGCGGTACGGCAGACTGATGGCTCGTTCCGCGCGGAAGGAGTCAGCAGATGGATGAGGTCGCCAAGGCCGTCGAGGAATGCGCTCGATCGGCGAAACGGGCCGCGCCGTCGCTGGCCGCCGCCACCGCGGAGGCGATCGACGCCGCGCTGAACGCCATGGCGGACAAGCTGGTCGAGCACGCCGACGTCGTGCTCGAAGCGAACCAGGCCGACATCGCCAAGGCACGCGAGGACGGCATGAGCGCGGGCCTGCTCGACAGGCTCACCATCACGCCCGAGCGGCTGACCGGCATGGCCGAACAGCTCCGTCTCCTGGCGGGCGCGCCGCATCAGGAGCGCTCCGTCGATGTGTCCACTTTGGACGGAGGGCTGCGGCTGGTGGAACGCCGCCGCCCAGTCGGCGTGATCGGCGCGAACTACGAAGCGCGCCCGAACGTCACGGTGGACGTCGCCTCGCAGCTGGTGAAGTCGCGCAACGGTGGCGTGCTCCGCACGGGTTCCGCCGCGCTCGGCTCGGCCCAGCGTCTGCGCGAGACCGTGATCGCGCCCGCGCTCTCCGAGGCGGGAATCGACCCGGACGTCATCCAGCTGGTGCCGCGGGCCGAGCGTGAAGCGGCTTCCGCGCTGGTCCGTTTCCCCACGCTCGTACCGCTGGTCATCCTGCGCGGCAGCGGTGACAGCACCCGGGCGCTGGCCACCGAGGCGGCCGTCCACGGCGTCCGCACGCTGGCGCACGCCGACGGCGGCGGCGTGCTGTACGTCGACGAGGCGGCCGACACCGACAAGGTGCGCGACCTGGTCTTCGACAGCCTCGACCGGCTCGGCGTCTGCAACCGGCTGAACCTGCTGCTGATCCACGAAGACGCGCACGACCGCGTGTGGCCCGGCAT
The DNA here is from genome assembly GCF_037997115.1 of Amycolatopsis coloradensis. Lineage (NCBI taxonomy): Bacteria > Bacillati > Actinomycetota > Actinomycetes > Pseudonocardiales > Pseudonocardiaceae > Amycolatopsis > Amycolatopsis coloradensis. The sequence goes on along the minus strand of NZ_CP150484.1, from coordinate 7,388,822 downwards.
CTCCGGCGCGCTGGCCGAGCGCGGAGTCACGCCGTCGCTCGCCCCGCACGAGCACGCCATCGGCTACGAATGGGCGCTCGACTCGGACCGCGAAGCGACCGTCACCGTCGCGAAGGTCTCCGGCCTGCCCGAAGCGGCGGAGATCGCCAACGAGCGGACCTCCGGCCTGGCTGCCGGCATCGCAACCGAAAGCAGCGAAGCGGCCGACGCGTTCTTCGACGCGTACACCGGCACCGGCGTCTTCTGGAACGCCCCGACCCGGCTACTCGACGGCTTCAAGCTCCTCGCCGTCCCCGAGACCGGCATCAACCTGGACAAGGTCCCCGGCCCGCGCGGTCCGGTCACCTACACCGATCTCTACGTGCGCCAGTACGCCGTGCTGCCCGCCTGACCTCGCGTTGGTCGCCTGGCGGTAGCAAAGGTCCCTTGCTTCGGCCGCGGCCGTGGTGAGCCGACCGTGTGGATTTTGGGACATCGGGTCCTCCATCTCGCGTGGATCGCGGGTCGCATCCCAGTNGACCGTGTGGATTTTGGGACATCTGACGTCCCAAAATCCACACGGTCCCGGTCAGGAACCGATGCTGAGCTCGAACCCCTGTTTCGCCTCGGACTCGGGCTTCCAGATGACGCCTCGGTTCGCGTTGCCGACGTGAACGCCGTACATCTTCCGACCCGTCGGGATGTTCGCGACCGAGAACTTGCTCGTACAGATGGCCTTCAAGTCGGGCGTTTCGCCGGACTTGCGGTTGGTGACCGCATCCGAGAGCTCTACGGCTCCCACGCCCAGCATCTCGCCGCTCTGGTCCGTCACCTCGACCTGCGCGCCGGGGAGAAGGTCTCCGTAGCCGGAGCTCATGCACTTGGCGACGTAAAGCGTTCCCTTCAGCGTGAAGGTGTCGGCTTCTTTGGAACCGGAGGTGGCCAACACGATGGTCACAGCCGCCGCCGCGACCGCGACGAGAAAGGTCAGCGCGAAAATGACCGCGCGTCGGGTGACCACCATTGCAGCCTCCAGGTCGGTATGCCGATGCGTCGCACCTAACTCGCGCCGAACAGCACTCCCGTTAACACGGCCACCGCAGTAGCAAAGGTCCCTTGCTCTCCCCGTCAGGGGCTCAGCGCCGCCGTCGCCGCCTGGGCCGCGGCGGCAATGAGTCCGCGGTGGCGTCCTCGACCTCGTCCGAAGCGGGCGTCGGGTCCGGAGTGGCGTCGCCCAGCCCCAGCATCTCCGCGGCGAGCTGTTGCGAAGACGCGAACATGCCCGAAGGCCGGTCCCGCGCCCGGCGCAGGGACGAAGGCCTCAGCCGGTTGTAGCCCCGCACCGAAACCGGCCGCCGCGAGCGGACCTCGTACTGCGGGAACCCCGAAAGCTCGCCGGCGAGTTCCTTGTCGACCAGGATGGTGCCCGGCCGCGCGGTCGAGGTGAGGCGGGCCGCGAGGTTCACGACCGAGCCGTAGACGTCGCCGAACCGGCTGAGGATCCGGCCCGAAGCCAGCCCCGCGCGCACGGAGGGCAAGGTCTCGTCGGCGTCGGCGCGTTCGGACAGGGCGAGGGCGATCTCGGCCCCGTCGACGGCGGAATCGGCGACGAACAGGACCTCGTCGCCGATCATCTTCACGATCCGCCCGTGGTGATCCGCGACCACCTCGGTGGCGACGGATTCGAACCGGTCGAGGATGTCGGTCAGCTCTTCTTCGTCGACCTGCCTGGTCAGCCGGGTGTAGCCGACCATGTCGACGAAGCCGACCACCTCGGTCCTCGCTTCGAGGTCTTCGTCCGGCAGTGCCAGCGCCCGGCCCGCGTAGGCGGCCAGGTGGCGGCGCCAGACGAATTCCTGCACCTTCTCCAGCTCGGGCAGCAGCCGCTCGACGAGCCGCCCGATCTGGCGTTCGCTGCTGCCGATCTCCTTGTTCTCGGTGATCATCGTCCACAGCATGTGGACCTGCCATTCCGCGAGACGCGAAAGGTGCTGGCCCAGCGCGCGGGTCACGGCCAGCTCGATGCTCGGGTCGATCAGTCCCGAGTTCATCAACTGATCGGCCGTGCGGATCGCTTCGATGTCGGCGTCGGTGAAGACGACCTCGTCGTCGTCGACCGTCGCGAAGCCCAGCGCACGCCAAAGGCGCCGAGAGCGTTCCTCGGGAACGCCTGCCTTCTCGGCGACTTCGAGCCGGGTGTACTTGCGCCTTCCGCCGAGCAGGATCCGTTCGAGGCGCTGTTGCAGCGCGTCGGGCGAGATCTCGCCGGGTTCGGGCATCAGGTGGTGTGGACGATGAGCACGTCCACCCCGGACTTCCGCGCGACCTCGGACGGCACGGAACCCAGGATGCGGCCCGCGAGCGTGTTCAGCCCGCGGTTGCCGACCACCAGCAGGTCCGCGGAGCGCTCGGAGACGACCTTGCGCAGCGAGTCGACCGGATCACCGACGACCGCCGCGGTCTCGATGGTCTTCGCGCCGGCCTTCGCCGCCCGGTCGCGGGCGGACAGGAGGGTGTCCTCGGCCGGTGCCGAGCCCACCACCTGGTACGCCTCGTCACCGAGGACGTCCTGCGCCTTCTCCACGTCGCCTTTCGTGGCGGGGTAGTAGGCGCACACGATGACCAGGGTCGCTCCGGAGTCCCCGGCGACACCCGCCGCCCGGTCGACCGCGGCGAACGAGGAATCCGATCCGTCCGTGCCCACGACCACGGTCCGATATGCAGCCATCCGCAACCTCCACCGATCTGACAGCCCGCACCTGCGCGCGAGCAGCGACGATAACCGCTCGTCGGCGGCCTCGCAGGCCGCCGTGAGCACGGTCGGGTGAAAAGGTTACTCGCCAGTCGGTTTCTGCGCTGCCGCAGGTCGCGGTGAAGGCTTCGCGCCGGATGTGGCCTTCGGCACATCGGCCGTCCGGAGCTGCACGGTGGCTTCCGCGTCGGGCGACGGCTTCGCCTTCAGGTCCGCCGGGACATGCGGTTCGTCGCCGAGCACGTGCGTCGCCTCGGCGAGCGCGGCCCGCGCGGAGCGGACCTGCTCGGCCAGGCTGGAGCGCACCTTGCGGAGCGCTTCGACCCGCTCGGTGGCCTGTGTGATCCGCCGGTTGGACTCTTCGGTGGCCTGCCGGACGCGGCGGCGTGCCTCGTCGGCCGCCTCGGCGAGCCGGGCGTTGGCCTCGGTGATCGAGTCCTGCTTGCGCTTGTTGGCGTCGGCGACGGACTCGCGCTGACGGCGCTCGATGTCGGCCTTGGCCGCCGTCTCCTCTTCGAGCACCTTCGCGCGGATGGCGGCGGCGTCCTCGGTGGCCTCGCGGACGCGGCGGGCCGCCTCGGCCTTGCTCGCGGCCTCCTGCTCGGCCAGCGCGTGCATGGCCTCGGTGCGCCGCGACGCCATCGCGATCTCGAAGTCCTCTTCGACCTGCGTGCGGCGCTGCTGCGCCTCGGCGTCGAGCTTGTCGCGCTCGGCCTTCGCCTTGTCGGTGATGTCCTTCGCCTCGGCGCGAGCCTTCTCCAGCACGCCGCGGTGCTCGGCCTCCATCTCCTTGCGACGGAGGTCGAGCTCGTTGAGCAGCTGCTCGTAGCGGGCCCGCATGGCGCTCGCGTCGGTCTCGGCCTTGGCGCGGATGTGCCCGGCTTCGGCTTCCGCGCGCGCCTTGGTGTCGGCGGCCTCGTCCTGCGCGAGCCGCAACATGCGCTGCAGGCGCTCGGAAAGGCCTTCGACACTCGTCGGCGGCTGGGCGAGCCTGTCGACCTGCCCGCGCAGGTCCGCGATCTCGCCGCGCGCGATCTCCAGCTGCCGTGCCAGGTCGCCCGCCTGTCCGATGGCGGCATCGCGATCGGCGGTGAGCATCTTCAGATCGGCGTCCAGCCGTTCGAGATGTTCGTCGACCTGCGCACGGCTGTAACCGCGCTTCGCCACGTCGAAGCCGGCTCCCAGCGGCACTAGCTCCCGTTCCTCGCCAAGGCTCATCCTTCTACCGTAGTCGAGCTGGAGTCACGGAAGGGTGAGCACCCACGCAACGCGCGGCGAAAGCAGGGTTCGGCGCGCTAAACGTTCCGGAAAGCGTTGATCCCGTCGATGTGCTTTTCGCGCAGCTCGTGGTTCCGGACACCCAGACCTTCTTCCGGCGCAAGGGCGAGCACGCCGACCTTGCCCTGATGCGCGTTGCGGTGGACGTCCAGCGCGGCCTGCCCGGTGTCCTCGAGCGAGTAGGTCTTCGACAGCGTCGGGTGGATCAGACCTTTCGCGATCAGCCGGTTCGCCTCCCACGATTCGCGGTAGTTGGCGAAGTGGCTGCCGATGATCCGCTTCAGGTTCATCCAGAGGTAGCGGTTGTCGAACTGGTGCATGTAGCCGGAAGTCGACGCGCACGTGACGATCGTGCCGCCCTTGCGCGCGGCGTAGACGGACGCGCCGAAGGTTTCGCGGCCAGGGTGCTCGAAGACGATGTCCGGGTCCTCGCCGCCGGTCAGCTCGCGGATCTTCTTGCCGAACCGCTGCCACTCCTTCGGGTCCTGGTTGTGCTCGTCCTTCCAGAACTTGTAGCCCTCGGCGTTGCGGTCGATGATCAGCTCCGCGCCGAGCTTCCGGCAGATCTCCGCCTTTTCGGGGCTGGAGACCACGCACACCGGGATCGCGCCGCCGTTGAGCGCGTACTGCGTCGCGTAGGAGCCGAGGCCGCCCGAAGCGCCCCAAATCAGCACGACGTCGCCCTGCTTCATGTCGGCGCCGTTGCGCGAGACGAGCTGGCGGTAGGCCGTGGAATTCACCAGGCCGGGGGAGGCGGCTTCCTCCCAGGTGAGGTGTCCCGGCTTGGGCATCAGCTGATTCGCCTTCACGAGCGCGATCTCCGCGAGCCCGCCGAAGTTGGTCTCGAAACCCCAGATCCGCTGCTCGGTGTCGAGCATCGTGTCGTTGTGCCCGTCCGGGCCCTCGAGTTCGACGTTGAGGCAGTGCGCGACGACCTCGTCGCCCGGCTTCCAGTTGTGCACGCCGGGGCCGGTGCGCAGCACGACGCCGGACAGGTCCGAGCCGACGACGTGATAGGGCAGGTCGTGACGCTTCGACAGCGGCGAAAGCCGCCCGTAGCGCTCCAGGAACTTGAACGTCGAGACCGGTTCGAAGATCGAGGTCCAGACGGTGTTGTAGTTGATCGCGCTCGCCATGACCGCGACCAGCGCCTCGCCGGGGCCGAGTTCCGGCGTCGGGACCTCGTCGACATGCAGCGACTTGCGCGGGTCCTTGTCGCGGCTTTCGAGGCCTTCGAACATGCCGGCCTCGTCCTTGTGCACGGTCACCCCGCGATAGGACTCCGGCACGTCGAGCGACGCCACGGCGCCGAGGTCATCGTTCAGAATGGCCTGCTGGATCTCGCCGAGCTGCGACATCGGAACCTCCGCGAATGGGGGGACGGCGTGTGGCGCCTTAAATTACTCATGGGTAACCAGGTCCACAACTGTACGAGACGTGGAGCACGTACACATCCCGAAGCGTTATCGACCGGTCTTGACCGGCCGGCCAACCAAGCGGACCATGGGCGGTGGAGATCTCTCCGACCTGCAGGTTCAGCCGATTTTCGGAGGTGAGCACGCATGAACGAACCCACGACGCGCCCTTGGACCCGTCCCCATGACTGGGCGGAGGTGGTCATCGGTGTCGTGGTCGCGCTTTCACCCCTCTGGATGACCACGGACAACACCGCCATGTGGACGCTCGTCATTCTCGGCGCGCTGATCGCCCTCGACGGTCTCGCGTCGCTTGCGATGCCTGGCATGGTCTACGGCGAAGGCATTCAGATCGTCCTGGGCGCGCTGCTGTTCATTTCGCCCTGGGTCATGGGATACGCCGACTTCATGGGCGCGTCCTGGACCGCCTGGATCGGCGGCGTCCTGACCGTGGTGGCCGGGGCGGCGGCGATGCCGATCGCCCAGGCGACGCACCGGACGGCGGGGCAGCACTGACCCAGGAGGAAACGGCGTGAAAGAGGATTCGGCGAAACAGCGCATCCTGCGAGCCGCGGAGGCGCTCTTCGCCGAATCCGGTTTCGACGCCACGCCCACTTCGCGGATCGCGGAGCGGGCGGGCGTGCCGAAAGGCCTGGTGCACTACTACTTCCGGCGTAAGTCGGATCTGCTGGCCGCGCTGGTCGCCGAACTGCCCGACGCCCGGATCGAACCGGCCGTCGTGGTCGTCCCCGGCGACCTCGCGGGCAGTCTTCGCGGCCTCGTCGTCGAACTGGACAGGCGGTTCAACCGGTCCTTGGCGCTGTCACACCTGTTGTGGCGCGAGGCCGACACGCACCGCGCGGTCCGCGACGCGCTGGCCGAACGCTTCCAGCAACTCGTCCGGCAGGTGAAGGCCGTGATCGTCGCCGCGACGGGCGGCAAGGTCGCCATCGCCGACGTCGATTCGGCGTCGGGACTGCTCGCGCGGGCGGTCAGCCACCGTCACGCGACAGCACGGCACACCGAGGACGGGGACCCCGCCGAGATAGACCGCGAGGTCCTCTTCATCGCCTCAGCGTTGACGCGAGGTCAGTGACCGTCCTTCGCGGGCTCGACCAGTTCCACGAGCACACCACCGGCGTCCTTGGGGTGCACGAAGTTCACCCGGCTGTTGGATGTCCCCCGCTTCGCCTCGTCGTAGAGCAGCCGCAGTCCCTGCGCGCGCAGCGCCGCCGCGGCGGCGTCCACATCGGACACTCGATACGCCAGCTGCTGCAGCCCGGGGCCGCTCTTCGCGAGGAACTTGCCGATCGCGGAATCGTCGCGCAGCGGCGCGAGGAGCTGGATCGCGGTCGCGGTCCCCGCGGTGCCCGGCGCGCGCAGCATCGCCTCGCGGATGCCCTGCTCCTCGTTGACCTCCTCGTGCGCGACCTCCAGGCCGAAATGCTCGGTGTGGAAGGCGATCGCGGCGTCGAGGTCGGGTACCGCGATGCCGACGTGGTCGATGGCGGTCACGAACGGTTTCAGCGCCTGGTTCATGCAGAGCAGGATAGGTGCGCGAGCGAGTGGACCGGCGTGCGCCGCCTCACACTGGCTCCATCAAGAGACCCGCGACCCGGGTATGGTCGCGAAGACCCCCTTTGCCCTTGCGCCGATGCTTGGAGGACGCCGTGTCCGGTTCCGTGATCCTGGGTGCCGCCCGTACGCCGATCGGGCGATTGCTCGGTTCCCTGAAGGATTTCTCGGGCGCGCAACTTGGCGGATTCGCCATCAAGGCGGCGCTGGAGCAGGCCGGCGTCTCGCCGGACGCGGTCCAGTACACGATCATGGGCCAGGTGCTCACCGCGGGCGCCGGCCAGATCCCGGCCCGTCAGGCCGCGGTCGCCGCCGGTATCCCGATGAGCGTCCCGGCGCTGACCATCAACAAGGTCTGTCTCTCCGGCCTCGACGCCATCGCGCTGGCCGACCAGCTCATCCGCGCGGGTGAGTTCGACCTGATCGTGGCGGGCGGCCAGGAGTCGATGACCCAGTCGCCGCACCTGCTGCCGAAGTCCCGCGCGGGCTTCAAGTACGGCGACACCACGCTCGTCGACCACATGGCGTACGACGGCCTGTTCTGCGCCTTCGACCAGGTCGCCATGGGCTCGTCGACGGAGAAGTACAACAGCCGCTACGGCATCACCCGTGAGCAGCAGGACGAGTTCTCCGCGCGGTCGCACCAGCGCGCCGCCGCCGCCATCGCCGAGGGCCGGTTCAACGTCGAGATCGCGCCGGTGTCGATCCCGCAGCGCAAGGGCGACCCGATCGTCTTCTCGCAGGACGAGGGCGTCCGCGCCGACACCACCGCCGAAAGCCTCGCGAAGCTGCGTCCCGCCTTCGCCTCCGACGGCACCATCACCGCAGGCTCGGCGTCGCAGATCTCCGACGGCGCGGCCGCGGTCATCGTCGCGAGCAAGGCCAAGGCCGAGGAACTGGGCCTGACCGCGCTCGCCGAGATCGGCGCGCACGGCGTGGTCGCCGGTCCGGACGCCAGCCTGCACGAGCAGCCGTCGAACGCGATCCTGGCCGCGCTGGCCAAGGAGAAGCTGACCGCCGACGCGCTCGACCTCGTCGAGATCAACGAGGCGTTCGCCGCCGTCGGCCTGGTCTCCGCCGACAAGCTCGGGCTCGACCCGGAGAAGGTGAACGTCGACGGCGGCGCCATCGCGCTCGGTCACCCGATCGGCGCGTCCGGCGCGCGGCTCGCCGTGCACCTGGTCCACGAGCTCCGCCGTCGCGGCGGCGGGCTCGGCGCGGCCGCCCTCTGCGGTGGTGGCGGCCAGGGCGACGCGCTGCTGCTTCGCGTTCCGTAAGCCCTTGCCGGTACAGCTGGACATCGACGAACTGGTCGGTCGCGCGCGGGACGGCGTCCCCCGCGCGATCGCCCGGTTGCTGTCGCTGGTCGAGGACGCTCATCCGCGGTTGCCCGAGGTCGCGGCGAAGCTGACGCCGTACACCGGCAACGCGCGGGTCGTCGGCCTGACCGGCCCGCCCGGTGTCGGTAAGTCGACATCGACGTCCGCGCTGCTCACGGCCCTGCGGGCGCGGAGCCTGCGGGTCGGGGTGCTGGCGATCGACCCGTCGTCGCCGTTCTCCGGCGGCGCGCTGCTCGGCGACCGGATCCGGATGACCGAACACGCCACCGATCCGGGCGTCTTCATCCGTTCGATGGCCACGCGCGGTCATCTCGGCGGGCTGTCGTGGGCGACGCCGCAGGCGGTCCGGGTCCTCGACGCGGCCGGGTTCGACGTCGTGCTGATCGAGACCGTCGGCGTCGGTCAGTCCGAAGTGGACGTCGTGAAACTGGCCGACACCACGGTGGTCCTGCTCGCGCCGGGGATGGGCGACGGGATCCAGGCGGCCAAGGCGGGCGTGCTGGAGATCGCGGACGTGTTCGTGGTCAACAAGGCCGACCGCGAGGGCGCGGACGCCACCGTGCACGACCTCAAGCAAATGATCTCCTTGGTGCGCAGGGAGATCCGCGGTCCGAGCTGGCGTCAGCCGATCGTGCGAACGGTGGCCTCGCGGGGCGAAGGGGTCGAGGACGTCGTCCGCGCGCTCGACGAACACCACGACTGGCTGGTCCGGCGCGACGAACTGCCCCGCCGCCGTGCGGCGCGGGCCCGGGACGAGGTCGAGGCGATCGCCGTGCAGCGGCTGCGCGCGGAACTCGTCGACCTGCGCTCCGGCGACCGGCTCACCGAATTGGCCGAACGCGTGGTCGCGCGGAAACTCGACCCGTTCGCGGCGGCCGAAGAACTCATCGGAGATCTTCGCGGCTCGTGAGTGGTAAGGACGGTTCTAACCGTCCTTACCAGGTTCGTCAGCGAGGCCTACCGCGAAGGCGATCCGGNGTGCTCTTCCGATCTGTCCTTACCACTCACGAGGTTGTTGGTGCAGCAGCGGTCAGAATTCGACGTACATCTTGATGTCACCGAAATCGCTGTCGAGATTGTCCAGATGGGCGATCGCGTCCTCTTTCCAGACCTCGAGCTGGTTCGTCTCGCCGTAGGTGAGCTGCTCGCCGTCGGCCACCTTGTGGGCGTACTTCGTGATCGTGACGGTCTGGCCCCGGCAGAACTCCACGCGCTCCAGGAACCTGTCGGCCATGTCGGGATCGAAGACGCGGCCCATCCGGACGTAGCCGTTGTTGATGTGCTCCTCGCAGTAGAAGTGCGCCGCGGCCGAGGCGATCCACTCGGTCAGCGACGGTTCGCGAGGCGGCCACGTCTCCCGTACGTGCGACTTGATCTCCCTGGCGAGTCGGACGACCCGGCGCCGTTCGAGATCGGTCAGCCCGTCCTCCTTGCGGAAGTCGAGGATCATGTCGTCGACGACCTTGGCGAGCCTGAGCATGCGCGGCTTGTCGAGTTCGGCCGGTTTCTCCGGCGGCAGCCCGGCCATGACCCTCTCGTGCACGAGGACGTACTGCGTGTACGCGTACAGGAAGGTCAAGGCGTTCAGCTGCCATTGGTGTCGTTCGGCGATCTCCACGGCTTCGACCCTAATCGCGGACCTACTTCCGGACCTGTGTGAGCGCCGGGGATTCACCCTATGCTCTCTTCTTCGTCCACGGCTGGGAGGCAGGAACCGTGCAGAGGATCGCGAAGGTCTTTGTGGCAGTGCTGGGGGCAGGGCTGATGCTCGCGGCCGGCACCGGAACGGCGTCGGCGGAGGGCGCGCCACCGAAGGTCACGAAGGGGCCGTGCCAGTACACGCAGACCCCGGATGAGCCTGCCGCGCGGCCGGTCCCGCTGCCGCCGGACCCCCGGCGCACGCCGGACCGGGGCAAGGTCCCGGTGCAGCTGAAGACCAACCAGGGCAAGATCGACCTGACGCTCGATCGGGCGAAGGCGCCGTGCACGGTGCAGAGCTTCCTGCACCTGGCGAAGCACCGTTTCTACGACCGCACGACGTGTCACCGGCTGACCGCGTACCCGACCTTGAAGGTGCTGCAGTGCGGTGACCCGAGCGGTACCGGCGAGGGCGGCCCCGGCTACAAGTACAAGGACGAGCTGCCCGTGGGCCTGCCGCCCGCGCCGACCGACCCGACCGGCGAGCGCAAGGTGTACGCGCGTGGCGTCCTCGCGATGGCCAACGCGGGTCCGGCGACCAACGGAAGCCAGTTCTTCGTCGTGTACGGCGACTCCGCGCTGCGCCCGAACTACACGATCTTCGGCACCGTGGGTCACGAAGGCCTCGAAACCCTCGACGACGTCGCCGCCGGTGGCATCAAGCCGACCCCGGAGAACCCCGCCCCGGTCGACGGCGCCCCCGTCCTGAAGACCGACATCCTCCGGGCGCGCCCCTGGTTCTGCTGACCCCCTTATGCATTTCGTCCTCTGAATGCGGTGGTTCGTCGGACGTACTACCGCATTCAGAGGACGAAATGCGGGGAGTCAGGTGACTTCGAAGATGGCCTCGCGCAAGGCTTGGGTGGCGCCGCCGAAAGCGTGCTTCGCGGCGGCGCCGTACCCGATGATGAGCCCTTCGCGCCGAGGCTCGCCGATCCAGTACTCGCTGAGCCCTTCGAGCCCGATGGCGCGGCGGCGGCAGGCGGCCAGCACCTCCATCTCCCTCGGAAGCTCGCCGGGGAACTGGAGCACCAAATGCAGCCCGGCCGAGATCCCCTGCGGCAGCACGGAATCCGGCAGGGCCGCGAGCAGCTTGTCGCGCCGGGACCGGTATTCGACGCGGCAGCGGCGGATGTGCTGGTCGTAGGCGCCCGATTCGATCAGTTCGGCCATCGCCAGCTGGTCCAGCAGCGCGGGCCGCGCCCCGCTCTCGGCCAGCGCCGCGCGCACCGGCTCGACCAGGAACCGCGGCAGCACCATCCAGCCCAGGCGCAGCGACGGCGCGAGCGTCTTGCTCGTCGTGCCCACGTACACGACCCGTTCGGGAGCCAGCGCCTGTAACGCGCCGACCTGCTGATGGTCGAAGCGGAATTCGCCGTCGTAGTCGTCTTCGATCACGACGGCACCGGTTTCCTCCGCCCAGCGGGTGAGTTCGGCCCGCCGCCGCGGCGCGAGGGTGACGCCGAGCGGGTACTGGTGCGCCGGAGTGACCACCACCGCCGGACTGTCCAAAGCGGACACCGTGATCCCGTGGTCGTCGACGGGCACGCCGACCACGCGGGGACCGTTGGCGGCGGCGATGCTCCGGTAGATGTGCAGCGACGGGTTCTCGAACGCGATCTCGTCCGCGCCGCGCGCGTGCAGGACCCGCGCCAGTACCGCGATCGCGTGCGAGAACCCGGAACACACCAGGATGCGGGCGGGGTCGGCGATCACGCCGCGGCTGCGGGCCAGATACGCGGCGAGCGTTTCCCTCAGCTCCGGGGCACCGGACTCGGCCGTGTAGTCGAACGCCGACATCGGCGCCTTGTGCAGTGCCCGCCGGGTCGCCGCGAGCCAGGCGGAGCGGGGGAACGCGGACAGGTTCGGCCTGCCGGGGCGCAGGTCCCAGCGCGGCGCCGGGTCGCGGGGGACGGGCCGCGGCGGTGACGCGGGCAGCGCGCCCGCCGTCGCGACGCGGGTCGGCGCGCCCTGCGTGGTCCGCAGGTATCCCTCGGCGGCGAGGTCGGAGTACACCCTGGTGACCGTTCCCCTGGCCACGCCGAGGTCCTGCGCCAGTGCCCTGGTGGAGGGCACCGCGGCGCCCGCCTGCCAGCGTCCCTCCCGGATGGCCGCGCGGATCGCCGCGGCGAGCCCGCTCCGGCCGCTTTCGGGACGCCAGTCCAGATGGACGTCTATTCCCGAACTGGACCACGATTCCGCCATGAGACTGGACCATACTCGTGGGCCAGTCGCCGCTAGATTCGACGGCATGACCGAGCGAATCCATGTGGGCAAGCGAGTGCCCGAGATCTACCAGGCCATGGCGAAACTGCAGGCCGAAGTCGAGAAGGCGGCCGCCAACGCCGGTGTCGACCAGAAGATCCTCGAACTGGTGAAGATGCGGTCGTCGCAGATCAACCACTGCGCGTTCTGCCTCGACATGCACTCCCACGACGCGCTGCAGATGGGTGAGTCGCCGCGGCGGCTGTTCGTGCTGCAGGGCTGGCGCGAGACCGAACTGTTCACCGAGCAGGAGCGCGCCGCGCTCGCGCTCACCGAGGCGATCACGAACGTGGCGACCCTGCACGACGTCCCGGACGACGTCTACGAAGAGGCCACCCGCGTCTTCACCGAGGAGCAGTACCGCGCCATCGTCTGGGAGGCCATCGCGATCAACAGCTGGAACCGGATGTGCGTGACCAGCCACGCGCCGCTGCCCGAGCGCGCCGAATGACGGCGGCACGGCTGCGGGAACTGCACGTCGCGGGTACTCCGCTGCTCCTGCCGAACGCGTGGGACGCCGACAGCGCGCGGCTCGTGGAAGCCGCCGGGTTCCCTGTCGTGGCGACGAGTTCCTTCGCCGTGGCCAAGGTCCTCGGGTACGAGGACGGGGAGGACGCGCCCGCCGCCGAGATGTTCGCGGCGGCGGCGCGGATCGCGCGGGCGGTCTCGGTTCCGGTGACCGTCGACGTGGAAGGCGGGTACGGGCTCGAAGCGAGTGAACTCGCGGAGAGGCTGGCCGAGGCGGGTGCCGTCGGCTGCAACTACGAGGACACCGATCACGCTTCAGGCGGGGTACGTCCGCTGGAGGCACAGGCGGAACGGGTCGCGGAGTTGCGCGAGGCCGCCGGGGACGCGCTGGTGATCAACGCCCGCGTCGACGTCTTCCTCGGCGCGTCCGAGGAACGAGCGGTACTGGACGACGCGATCTTGCGGGCCAATGCGTATTTCGAGGCCGGGGCGGACTGCGTCTATCCGATCCTGGTGAAGTCGCCGGAGGTACTCGGCGGGTTCGTGAAGGCGGTCGCGCCGGGAGCGGTCAACGCCGCTCCGATGCCAGGAGGCCCCGATCTCTCCGCGCTCACCGCACTGGGGGTGGCGCGGATCTCGCTGGGCACCGGGCTGTGGAAGTCGGTCCGCGCCGATCTCCGCGCGAAGCTGGCCGAACTGACGGCGGGAAAGCTGCCGTATTAGGGGAATGGGAACCGGGACGGTGCGGCCGGGGGCGTTGGATGCCGGCCGCACCGCCCCGGCGACTAGTGGGCGATCGCCTTTTCGGCGCCCGCACCGGTGAGCGAGCGGACCTCCATCTCGGCGTACTTCTTCTGGTTGTGCTCCTTGGACAGCACGGTGCCGAGCCAGCCGAGGAAGAACGCCACGGGAATCGAGACGAGGCCCGGGTTGTCCAGCGGGAACCAGTGGAAGTCGACGCCCTGGATCATCGAGGCGCTCTTCCCGGTCTTCGGGTCGACGGGCTTACCCGAGACCGCCGGCGAGAAGACGATCAGGACGACGCACACGCTCAGGCCGCCGTAGATGCTCCACAGCGCGCCCTGGGTGTTGAACCGCTTCCAGAACAGCGAGTACAGGATCGTCGGCAGGTTCGCCGACGCCGCCACCGCGAACGCGAGCGCCACCAGGAACGCGATGTTCTGCCCGTTGGCGAGGATGCCGCCGAGGATCGCGACCGCGCCGATCACCAGCGCGGTGATCCGGGCGACCTTCACCTCCGAATCCGGGGACGCCTTGCCCTTCTTGATCACGCTGGCGTAGACGTCGTGCGCGAACGACGCCGACGCCGTGATCGTCAGTCCCGCGACCACCGCGAGGATCGTCGCGAAGGCGATCGCCGCGATCAGGCCCAGCAGGACCGGCCCGCCGAGTTCCAGTGCCAGCAGCGGTGCCGCCGAGTTGACGCCACCCGGCGCGGCCTTGATCTTGTCCGCGCCGACCAGCGCGCCGGCGCCGTAGCCGAGCACCAGGGTGAACAGGTAGAAGACGCCGATCAGCGCGATCGCCCAGACCACGGAACGACGGGCTTCCTTCGCGGTCGGCACGGTGTAGAAGCGCATCAAGACGTGCGGCAGGCCGGCGGTACCGAGGACCAGCGCGATGCCCAGCGACAGGAAGTCGAGCTTCGTCGTACCGGTCTTGCCGTACTGGTTACCCGGCCCGAGCAGCGCCTCACCGGCGCTGCCCGCCCTGTCCACCGCGCCCTGCAGCAGCGCGGAAAGGTTGAAGCCGTACATGCCCAGCACCCACAGCGTCATCGCGAGCGCGCCGGCGATGAGCAGCGCCGCCTTGATGATCTGGACCCAGGTGGTGCCCTTCATCCCGCCGATGAGCACGTAGGCGATCATGATGATGCCGACGATCACGATGATCGCGGCCTGCCCGGCCTTGCTCTCGATCCCGAGCAGCAGCGCGACGAGGCCACCGGCCCCCGCCATCTGCGCCAGCAGGTAGAAGAACGAGACGGCCAGCGTGGACGTCGCCGCCGCGGCCCGCACCGGACGCTGCTTCATCCGGAACGCCAGCACGTCACCCATGGTGAACTTGCCGGTGTTGCGCAGCAGTTCGGCGACCAGCAGCAAGGCGACCAGCCACGCCACCAGGAAGCCGATGGAGTAAAGGAATCCGTCGTAGCCGTAGACGGCGATCGCGCCCGCGATCCCGAGGAACGACGCGGCGGACAGGTAGTCACCCGCGATGGCGACGCCGTTCTGCGGGCCGGTGAACGCGCGGCCGGCGGCGTAGTAGTCCGACGCCGTCTTCGTGTTGCGGCTCGCCCGGAACACGACGAACAGCGTGACCACCACGAACAGGCCGAAGATGGTGATGTTGAGTACGGGGCTGCTGCCCTCGACTCCGGCGGCGAGGGTCATTTGGTCTCACTCTCGATGTCCGTGCGGATCTTCTCCGCGATGGGGTCGAGTTTCTTGTTCGCGTAGCGGACGTAGAGCCCGGTGATCACGAAGGTCGAAACGAACTGCAGCAGACCGAAGACGAGGCCGACGTTGATGTTCCCGACCAGCTTCGTGCTCATGAAGCCGTGCGCGTAGTCGGCGAGCAGCACGTAGAGCAGGTACCAGAGGAGGAACAGCGCCGAGACGGGGAACACGAACCGGCGCAACCGAGCCCGCAGTTCCTTGAACTCCGCGCTGTCATGGGCTTTGTCCCAGTCCGTTTCCGGCGGACTGGGAGCGTTCGTTTCGGTACTCATCGTGCTCTCCTCGCACCGCGAATGTGTTCCGCGACACGTTAAGGAGAGGTCAAGGAGACCGGAACCTTCAGCGGTTCAAACGTCTGCCGAGACGACGAACGGTCGACGAACGGTAGTCCGACCACGACGAGGGGGTTTCGGCTGTGCGATCGTCCAAGTGCAGCCGCAGCATGGCGGCCGTCGACCAGGCGGGAGGCCTGCCCCGCCAGGAAACCACGATCATTACTCCGAATGCCAGCGGAACCGACCAAGGTGCGGGCTGCGACACGAGAATCGCGGGCAGACCGCTCAGGCTGGGGACGAACAAGGCCACGAGGATCGAGCCCGAAGACGCGACGAGCCCGGCGAGGACGCCGCTGATCGCGCCCGCGGCGGTCAGCCGGTTCCACCAGATGCCGAGCACCAGCAACGGGCAGAATGTGGACGCGGCCACGGTGAAGCCCCAGGTGACGAGGACGCCCGCGTCCAATCTGGCCGACGGCAGCGCGAGCAGGACCATCACCGCCGCCGCCCCGAGGACCGACCAGCGCAGTCTCCGCAGGCCGCCGGGCGCCAGGTCGTGCGCGACCGCGCCGGAGATCACCAGCAGCAGCCCGAGTGACGTCGCCAGGAAAGCCGCGAACGCGCCCGCCGTCAGCAATCCGGTGAACAACGAGCCCGCCCAGCCGTCGTCGATCTGCGCCGGCAGCGCGACGACGACCGTGTCCGTCGCGCCCGAGACGTACAGCTCGGGCACCAGCACGCGGCCGAAGACGCCGTAAACCCCCGGGAACAGGTAGAAGACGCCGAGCAGGGCGACGGTGATCGCCGCGGTCCGGCGGGCGGCGCGGCCGTCCGGGCTGGTGTGGAAGCGCATCAGGACGTGCGGCAGGCCCATGGTGCCGAGCATGGTGGCGATCAGGATCGCCCACGTGCCGAGCAGCGGATAACCCTGATCGCCGAGGTCGAGCAGCGGCCGTTGCCAGTCCGGCCCGCCCAGCGGGGCACCGCCCCGGACGGCGGGAACCGGCGTGCCCTCGGCGAATTCCAGCGTTTCCCCGCTCCTGGCCACCAGTTCTCCCGGCGGCACCACGTGCTTTTCCGGGGTGAGCAGGGTGGTCGGCTCGCGCAGGGTCAGCGTCACGTCGATCTCGAAGGACAGCTGGGTGTCGCGGGCGAAGTGAGTGAATTCCACCGGGTGCACCGAAGCCGACCGTTCCTCCGGGGAGACCTGGGAGACCAGCCAGATCGCGGGGATGATGAACAGCAGCAGTTTCAACACGAACTGGAACGCCTGGACGTAGGTCGCCGCGCGCATGCCGCCGAGTGCCAGTGTCGCGCTGACGGCGGTGCCCGCGATGACGACGCCGACCCAGTACGGCGTGCCGCCGACGGCGGTCAGCACGAGCCCCGCGGTGCGGAACTGCGGGACCAGGTAAAGGGTTCCGATCACGAGGACGACGACGGCGGCCAGACGGCGCAGGGCGGGGGAAGCGAGCCGCGCCTCGGCGAAGTCCGGGACGGTGAGCGCGCCGGAGCGCCGCATCGGCGCCGCGACGAGCACGAGCATCGCGATGTACCCGGCGGTGAATCCGACCGGGTACCAGAGCGCGCCGATGCCGTCCTTCACCACCAGGCCCGCGACGCCGAGGAACGACGCCGCGGACAGGTATTCGCCGGAGACCGCGGCGGAGTTGACCAGCGGCGAGATCCGGCGCGAGGCGACGAGGAAATCCGACGTCGTGCGCATGGCCGCGACCCCGCGCAACCCGATCAGCAGGGTGACCAGCACGACCGGGGCCACCGAGAGCGCCGCGACCACTACTCGTCCTCGATCTTTTCCGCCCGGCGCAACTGCCACCACGACAGCAGTGCCATCGCCGGGTACGGGAGGATCGCGATCATCAGCCAGGACAGCGGGATACCCAGCAGCCGCACCGAATCCAGCCCGGGGAACACCCCGAAGACCAGGGGGAGCCCGAACACCAGCCCGAACATCCCGGCCAGCGCGGGAATCCCTCGGCGGCGCTGGGCCCGGTAGAGTGCGTCCGCGCGTTCTGCGTCGCCCGCGGCCAGCCGGGGGACCCGCCAACGTCCGCGCGAACGGCGCCGCGAATGCGCGAGCCGGGTCTGCGGGCTGGTGACGGCGACCCGTTTGACACGGCTCACGAGCGGCTTCCCCGGCCCAGTTCGCCGCGCTGCGCGGCGGCGAGCAGCCGGTCGCGCAGGTCGCGCGCGTGGCGGCGGCTCACCGGCACGTCACCCGCTTCGGTATGCGCCAACAGCCCGCCGGTCGTGTCGCTGCGCAGTTCGAGTACGGCGTCCACGGCGAGCAGGAAACCCCGGTGCACGCGGGTGAATCCCGTTCCCTCCCAATACTCTTCGAGCCGGGAGATGGGCATCCGCGTGACGTGGACGCCGGATTTCGTGTGCAGCCGGACATAGTCGCCGTGCGCCTCGACGAACTGGACGTCGTCGCGGCGGACGTACCGCGTGCGCCCGCCGGATTCCACCGGCAGCGCGGACATCGCGTCCGGCGCGGGTTTCGGCTCGTCGGGCTGGTTGCCCGCCATCCTGACCACTTTGGACAGTGCGGCGGACAGCCGTTCCGCGCGGACCGGTTTGAGCAGGTAGTCGACCGCGCCGATCCCGTACGCGGCCACGGCGTGCCCGTCGTGCGCGGTGACGAACACGATCACCGGCGGTTCGCTGAGCCGCGCCAGCAGCGAGGCGAGCTCGAGCCCGTCGAGGCCGGGCATGGAGATGTCGAGGAAGACGGCATCGAAATGACTGCCCTGCAACAGTTTGAGCGCGTTGACGGCGTCACCGGCGGCGACCACCTCGGCGACTTCCGGTGCCTCGCGCAGCAGGCTGCACAGCTCGTCGAGAGCGGGCGGGACGTCGTCGACCGCCAGCACCCGCAGCCCGTTCGTCACGGCAGCACCCCCGGCTGGAATCGGGGCACGCGCACCACGACCCTGGTACCCGCGCCGGCCTCGGTCTCGACCGTCAGGCCGTACCACGGCCCGTAGACGCTGCGCAGCCTTCTGTCCACATTGGCCAGTCCGACGCCGCCGTCGTCACCGCGCCCGGCCAGGATCGCCGCCGCGCGTGCGGGGTCCATGCCGACACCGTCGTCCTCGACGCTGATCACGCAGTCGTTCCCTTCCGCCATTCCCTGAACCTGGATGAACCCCGCCTCGGCGCGTGGCTCGATCCCGTGCCGGATCGCGTTCTCCACCAGCGGTTCCAGCACGAGGTACGGCACCGCGACGGCCAGCACCTCCGGCGCGACGCGCACCTGCACCCGCAGCCGCTCGCCGAGTACCGCGCGCTGCAGGGCCAGATACGTCTCGATGGCGCGGAACTCCTCGGCGACCATCGTGTACTCGCCGTGGCGGGCGAGGCTGTAGCGGGTGTACTCGGCGAAGTCGAGCATCAGATCGCGGGCGCGGTCCGGGTCGGAGCGGACCAGCGAGGAGATCACGGTGAGCGCGTTGTAGACGAAATGCGGCGAGATCTCGGCCCGCAGCGCGCGCAGTTCGGCCTCCGCGGCCTGCTCGGCGGAGGCTTCCAGCCTGCCGCGTTCGAGCGCGTGGACGACGAGTTCGGCGGCCTGGCGGGCGAGGGCGTTCTTGCCATCGGCGACCAGGAGGACGCCGGCCAGTTCGTCGTGGACGTGCAGGGGCAGCGCCAGCAGCCCGGGCTCGGACACCGGCGTCTCGGAGTGGAGGACCTCGTCGAGCGCCGCGATCACGACGTCGTCGGCGGCCGGTCTGCCCGACCAGATCAGCGAGCCGGAGAGGTCGGTCAGCCCGAGGCCGGGAACGTCGAACAGCCGCCGGAGGCCATGCGCCGCGTGGCGGGCGCGGGGCCCGGCCAGACCGTCCATGAGATCGTCGGAGACACGCTGGGC
The DNA here is from genome assembly GCF_037997115.1 of Amycolatopsis coloradensis. Lineage (NCBI taxonomy): Bacteria > Bacillati > Actinomycetota > Actinomycetes > Pseudonocardiales > Pseudonocardiaceae > Amycolatopsis > Amycolatopsis coloradensis. The sequence goes on along the minus strand of NZ_CP150484.1, from coordinate 7,369,405 downwards.
GGCGGCGAGCACCGGCACCGGATCCGCGCTCGCGGCGGGACGCCAGGGCAGACGGGTGGTCATCCGGCCTCCTCCGCGACGTCGGGGCCTAGATCCTAACGTCGCTGCGTGGATTCGGCGGTTACGCTCCGGACATGGTCACTGGGGATGCGGTGGTGCTCCGGCTGGACGTCGTGATGCGCCGGTTCGCGTGGGCGGGGTTCGTGGTGTTCGGCGGGGGCGGCCTGGTGGCCGTCGTTCTGGCGTTGTTCTCCGGCTCGGTTTCCGGGGTGGTGTTCGGCCTGCTCAGCGTGGCCTTCGCCGGGCTGATCCTGCTCGCCCTGCGGCGCTCGGCGAGCTCGTTGGCGATTTCCGCGGCCGGTTTCACGGTGCCGGGGGTGTTCGAGGTCCGGTGGACCGAGGTGACGCGGCTGCGGGTGTACCGGGAGAAGCGGCGGGTGGGGCGGTGGATGCACTGGTGGCACTACCGGCTCGAATGGACCGGCTCGGGACCCGAAGTGCTGCTTGAGGACGGCGAGTACGCGTACGCGCTGGGTCACCTGGGCGATGGTGCCCGGCTGTACGGAGCGTTGGAGACGCTAGTTCCACGCACGACGCGCGTGGAGCTGGCGTGAGCGTCGGTCCAGTCTCGTGAGCGGTAAGGACGGTTAGAACCGTCCTTACCACTCACGAGGTGAGTCAGCAGCTCTGCTTGTAGAAGTACTGGGCGTTCGCGTCCATGTTCGCCTTGGTGATCGAGTGCAGCGAAGCGGTCAGGTTGCGCGTCACCGGCTTGCCCTCCAGGGCCGCGATGGCCTGCTGCACGCCCTGCTGCCCGATGGCGGCCGGGTCCTGCGCGATGAGGCCCTGGTACTCGCCCTTCTTCAGGCCCTCGATCTCCGACGGCGAAGCGTCGAAGCCGATCAGGTTGACCGCGCCGATCTTGCCCGCGTTCCGCAGGCCGGTCGCGGCGCCCTCACCGGTGTTGAGGTTGGTCGCGAAGATGCCGATCAGGTCCGGCGTGGACGCCAGCGCGGCGGTCACCTTGGAGGCGGCCTGGTCGGGCTCGTTCTGGGTGAACTGCACACCCGCCGACTTCAGGTTGGGGTAGTTCTTCAGCTCGTCCTCGAAACCCTTCGCGCGGGTGTTCGTGGTCGAGGTGCCCGCGATGGTGTCGAGCACCAGCACCGAGCCGGTCTTGCCCGCGGCCAGTTCCGCCATCGTTTTGGCGGCGAGCTTGCCGCCCTCGGCGTTGTCCGAGGAGATCGACGACTCGGCCACACTGGTGTCCTTCAGCGCGGTGTCGACCTCGATGATCTTCGCGCCGCGCGACTTGACCTGCTGGATCGGCGCGAGCATCGCCTGCGCGTCGGTCGGCGCGATGAGCAGGGCGGCGGGCGGGTTGGAGCCCAGCGCGTTGACCAGCTGGGTCTGCATGGCCGCGTCGAACTTCTGCGGGGCCTGCGTGGTGAGCTCGTAGCCCGCCTTCTTGGCCTCTTCCTGGGCGCCGCACTGCATCGAGATGTAGAACGGCTCGGCCTGCACGCCCGGGATGAGCGACAGCTTCTTGTTGTTGGTCTTGGCACCGGAGTCGCCTGACGGCGCCTCGCCGACGGTGCCACCGCCGCACGCGGTGAGCAGGAGGGCCGCGGAAACGGCGGCACCGGCGGCGAGCAGGGTCTTCTTCATGGGGATAGCACCTCTTTGTGCTCGGGATCGGCTTGACGTTGCGAAGCAGTTCCGTTGAGGGTGGTGGTGGGGCGGGGAGGGCTAACGAGAGTTGCGGCGACGACGGCGCCGCTGGTCGAACCAGACCGCGGCGATCAGCACCGCGCCGACCGCGATCATCTGCCAGAAGTCCTGGACCTGCGTGATGTTGAAGCCCTTCTTCAGCACGGCGGGGATGAACACGCCGATCACCGTGCCCAGCACCGAACCGACACCGCCGAAGAGGCTCGTGCCACCCATCACCGTGGCGGCGATGGCGTTGAGGTTGTCGGTGGTGTGCGCCGAAATGGTCGTCGACGCGTAGTACGCCAGCGAGAGGAAACCGGCGACACCGGCGAGGAAACCGGTGAGCGTGTACACCTTCAGCAGGTGCGCGGTCACCCCGATGCCCGCCCGCCGCGCGCCCTCGGCGTTGGAGCCGACGGCGTAGGTGTAGCGGCCGAATTTGGTGGTGTGCAACAGCCAGGCGCCGATCAGCGTGATCACCACGGCCACCAGCACCAGGTTCGGCACGCCGCCGAACGACGTCCCGTAGCCGAGCGTCTTGTTGAGCTCGGTCGGGACGCTGCGCACGTCGGACCCGTTGTTCAGCAGGTACGCGGCGCCGAGCGCGGCACCCATCGTGCCGAGCGTGACGATCAGCGGCGGGATGTTCGCCACCGCGATCAGGAAACCGTTGATCAGGCCCCAGATCGTGCCCGCGACGACGGCCGCCACGAGCCCGGCGGTGATGACGCCCCAGCCCGCTTTGGTGGCGTCGCCGTCCGGGCTGAGCGCTTCCATCGTCTTGCCCGCCACCATGCCCGCGAAGATCAGCACCGAACCGACCGAGAGATCGATACCGGAGGTGATGATCACGAACGTCATGCCGACCGAGAGCACCAGCAGCACCGAGGTCTCGATGAGCAGGGTCTGGAAGGTGAACAGTGTCGCGAACTCGGCGGGCGCGATCGCGGTGAACACGATGATGAGCGCCAGCAGCACCAGCGCGATCCAGAACGTGTTCGCCCCGATCAACCGCTGGCCGATCGACCGTTTGCCGAAACCACCGTCCACCGAGGTCTGGATCTCGGGGCCGTTCTTCGTCGGAGTGGACACGGTCACGCCGCCTCCTCTTGTACGAGGGCGCCCGTCATCGCGGCGACCAGGTCTTCCAGTTTCGTGTCGGCGCCGGTGAACCGGGCGACGCGTTTGCCGAGCCGCAGCACCTCGACGCGGTCGGCCACCGACAGCACCTCGGGCATGTTGTGGCTGATCAGCACGACGGCGATGCCCTTGTCCCGCACCTTCTTGATCACGTCGAGCACGCGTTCGCGCTGCACGACGCCGAGCGCGGCCGTCGGCTCGTCCATGAACACGACCTTCGACGCCCAGACGACCGACCGCGCGACGGCGACACTTTGCCGCTGCCCGCCCGAAAGCGAGCCGATCGGGACGTCGGTGCTCTGCAGGGTCACGCCGAGCCGCTGGAACTCCTCCACGGCCTGGCGCTTCATCTCCTTCTTGTCCAGCATCCCGAGTTTGCCGAGGAACCCCTTGCGGTGGATCTCCCTGCCGAGGAACAGGTTCGCGGCCGGGTCGAGTTCCGGTGCGACCGCGAGGTCCTGGTACACCGTCTCGATCCCCATCCGCCGTGCCGTGGTGGGGGAGTCCAGCACCACTTCGGCACCGTCGAGCAGGATGCTGCCCGACGTCGGCTGTTCCGCGCCGGACAGGCATTTGACCAAAGTGGACTTTCCGGCGCCGTTGTCGCCGATCAGCGCGGTGACCTCGCCGGCGCGGGCCTGGAAGGAAGCGCCGCGCAGCGCCTCCACCGAGCCGTAGCGTTTGACCAGGTTCTGTGCGTCGAGCAGGAGTTCGCTCACGATCGCTCCCTCTTCTCGGGTGCGGGAGGACGGCAGCGGATGACGGTGAGATCACCCTCCACAGTGGACTGACCGGCGTCGTGCGGGACCACGTACGTCTCGCCCCTGCGCAGCGCGTACTCGCCGCCGTGTTCGGTGCGGAGCGTGCCCGAACCGGCCATGACGACCAGTACCGCGAACGACGGATCGAGTGACAACGTTGTCGACCTACCGGAAACGGCGGGACGGAGCTGGTCGGCACGGAAGAACGCGTCGCTGCCGTCGGCGAGAAGATCCACAGTGGACGCTTCGTCCCCCGAGGTGCGCTTGACGATCGAGCCGAGCCGTTCTTCGTCCCAGCCGGAGGTGTCCAGGGTTTCGATGGCGGTCTCGAAGCCGATGCCGAGATGCGCCTTCTCCGGGTTCGCCAGGAAGTCCCGCCATTCCAGGGTCAGCGAGAAGTCGGTCGGCTGCTGGAGCTCGACGACGAAGACGCCTTCGCCGATCGCGTGCGGCAGGCCCGCCGGGATGTACACCGTGTCGCCGGGCGTCACCGCGACGCTGTTCAGCGCTCCGAGCATGGCGGGCGCGTCCTGGGTGCGGGCCCATTCGTTGACCGTCGCCTTGTCGACGGTCTCCTTGAAGCCCGGGTAGACGCGGGGGTCGTCGCCGTAGGTGCCGACCACGATCCACGCCTCGGTCTTGCCGAAGTGCGAGTCGAAGTGCCGCTTCGCGAACGAGTCCGACGGGTGGAAGTGCACCGGCAGGCGCTGGCCCGCGTCGAGCAGCTTCACCAGCAGGCCGGTCGAATCGCCGAGCGCCTCGACGTGTTTGGCGCCGAGCCAGGCGGACGGGTTCTCGCGGACGGCGTCGCGCAGCCAGATCCCGCTGGGCAGCTTGGTCAGGCCGTTGGTCTCCTGGCCGAACATCGTGGTGGCCGAGCCGACCCAGTCCTCCGGGCCGTACTTGGATTCCGAAGACGCGCCCCGCAACGCGGCGATGGCGTCGCCGCCGCGGTAGAACTGCGGCGGCTGGTTCGCCGGCAGGCGGATCGGTTCGAGGTGGCCGCTCATGAAGGGGCGACCTCCCCGGAACCGCGGGCTACGAGATGCACGGGCAGAACTACCTTTCTCGGTGCGGATTGATCTCCCTGGACCCGGGCGAACAGCAGTTCCGCGGCCGCCCGGCCCAACGCGCTCACGTCATGCGCGATCACGGAGACCGGCGGATCCAGCAGATCCGCCAGTTCGAAGTCGTCGAAGCTGATCATCGCGGGCCGCCGCTCGGCGTGGGCCAGCGCGCGCAGCAGGTGCACGGCGACCCGGTTGTTGCCCGCGACCACGGCGGTGGCCGGGTTCGCCCCGGTGAGCAGCCGTTTCACGGCGTCGCCGACGCTCTCGGCGCTCGGCGTCCGCATCACGACGAGTCTGTCGTCGTAGGGGATCCCGTTGCGGACGCAGCCTTCCCGGAAACCGCGCAGGCGTTCGCCCGCGGTGAAGATGTCGGGGCTGTCGGCGAGGAACGCGATCCGGCGATGGCCGTGTTTCGCGAGGTGGGCGACCGCTTCGACGGTGCCGCCGATGTTGTCGACCAGCACCGTGTCGGCCACGATGTCGCCGGCGGGCCGGTCGAGGAACACCACGGGCGTGCCCGCGCGCATCTCGGGGACCAGGTAGCCGTGCTGCATCCCGGCCGGGACGACGAGGATGCCGTCGACGCGACGGGAGCAGAACTCCAGGACCAGCTCGCGTTCCCGGTCGGAGTTCTCCTCCGACGAACCGGTCAGCACCTGGCGGCCGAAGGAGGTCGCGATGCGCTCGACGGCCCGGTTGAGCTCGGAGTAGAAGGGGTTTCCGACGTCCTCGACGATCAGGCCGATCGTCCCGGTCGTCGAGCCGCGCCGCAGGTTCCGCGCGCCGAGGTTGCGCCGGAACCCGAGCTGCTCGATCGCCGCCATGACGCGCTCCGCGGTGTCCGGATGGACGGCGGGCTCATCGTTCACCACTCGCGAGACGGTTTTGATGCTCACGCCCGCGAGCCGGGCCACGTCACTCATCGTGGCCCGTCGGCCGGTAGTGCGGTGGCCGTTGTCCGGTCCGCTCGAAGACAACGTTGTCATAGTGGCGGGAATTGAACGCCAGCGGCGCGGCGATGTCAATGCCCGGTTCGTCCTGGAGACGCCTTCCGAAGTCGAACCGTTACCCGTGCCGGGGCTGTGGCAAGGTCATGTCCGATCGAGGGGAGTGCGGAATGCCGTATGTCGAAGCGTCGGTGCGCAGCAGGCAGTTCGTCGCCGCCGCCCGCGAAGTGATGCAGCGCGACGGCGTCGCCGCGACGACCTTGCGGGCGGTCGCGGCCGAAGCCGGCGTCCCGCTCGGCACGTTGCAGTACGTCTTCTCCAGCAAGGAAGCGCTGCTGCGGGCCGTGATCGAGGACGTGGTCGAGGAGATCTCGACCGTGCTGGCCGGGACGGTCGAACTCGACCGGGGCCTGGCGCACGCGATCCGCCAGGGACTGACGAGTTTCTGGTCGGAGCTGGTCGCCGATCACGTCAAGCTGCAGCTGATGCAGGGCGAACTGCTGCACTACGCGTTGCGGAAGCCGGGACAGGGAAGCATGGCGAGCTGGCAGTACCGGCGTTACGTCGCGGTGCTGACCGACTGGTGCCGGGAGGCCGCCGTCAACGCGGGCGAGAAATGCGCGCTGCCCTACGACCGGCTCGCCAGGGTCATGCTCGCCGGCGTCGACGGGCTCATCGCGCAGTACGTCTGCGAACCCGACGACGAGCGCGCTCGCGCCGACCTCGAAACCGTCATCGGGATGCTCATCGCCTCGGCGGACATCCGGCCTGTCTGAGGTCTGGCCAGCATCGTTGCGGGTCGCCGTAAGCTGCTTTAAGGTCAAGTCATACGACTGACTGAGTTGCGGAGGTTGACGAATGGACACGACTGTCGTGGTCGTCGGTGCCGGTTTGTCGGGGCTGGTGGCGGCACGCGCTCTGCACCGGCGAGGCGTCGAAGTCGTCGTCCTGGAGGCCGCGGGCCGGATCGGCGGACGGGTCCTTGGCGAGACGACCGTACTGGGTTCCCGGCTCGACCTCGGCGGGCAGTGGATCGGGGCCGACCATCACCGGGTCAGGGCGCTGGCGGCCGAATTCGGCGCCACCGAGTTCCCCATGCACACCGGGCCGCATCCCGTGTTGATCGAGGCGGGCCGGCGGGTGCCGCTCTGGTCGCCCGCCCTGCTGCCCGCCGGTCTCGCGCTGGCCGCGGCGGGTGTGCTGGGCAGGACGGGGACACCGAAACGGTGGAACCGCACGACGCTGGGATCGGTGCTGCGCGCGGTGCCGGGCCGCCGGGCCCGCGGGTTGCTGGAGGCGGTGGCCGCGGTGTCGTGGACCGCCGACCTCGACCGGTTCTCCGTCGAAGCGATGACCAGGATGATCCGCGCGCAGGGCGGATTGTGGACCATGCTGTCGACGGCCGGCGGGGCACAGGAGGCCCTGCTCGCCGAGAGCATGGGAGCGCTCGTCGACGGTCTCGCCGCCGAACTCGGCTCACGGGTGCGGACCGGGGCAGCGGTCACCTCGATCGTCCGTGACGACGACGGGGTCACCGTGCGGACCGGGACGGATCGCTTGCGGGCGGCGAAGGCCGTCATCGCCGTACCGCCGCCGGTCGCCGCCAGGATCGCGCACGAGCCCACGCTCTCGCGACAGCGGCTCGAGCTGGAAAAGAACACCTGTATGGGGACGGTGCACAAGGCGATCGCGGTCTACGAGCGGCCGTTCTGGCGAGAGCGCGCGAACGGTGAGTTCCTCGTCCTGGACGGCTTCGGGCACACGGTGTTCGACACGACCGCCCCCGGCGGGCCCGGACACCTGTGCGTGCTGGTCGGCGGCCCCCGGGCGCGGCGGCTCGACGGGCTGGAGGTCGCGGCCCGCCGGGACGCGCTGCTCCGGCCGCTGGTCTCGCATCTCGGCTCCGCCGTACTCGAACCCGTGGGCTGGCACGAAAAGGCGTGGCATCTCGACGAGCACGTCGGTGGTGGTTACACCGCGCTTCCCGTGCCGGGCACGACCGACGGTTTCCCGCCGCTTTCGTCGGCCCCGGCCGGGCACGTGCACTGGGCGGGCTCGGAAACCGCCCGTGAGCACCCCGGTTACCTCGACGGCGCCATCGAAGCGGGTGAACGCGCGGCGCGGGAGGTGGCCGAAGTGCTCGGATGAGCGTGTCCTGAATCGGACAGGGTTTGGCGGGCCTCTTGACCAGGTGGTCCGTTCTTGTCGAAGGTGAGCAGGCAGCGACAACGTTGTCAGGAGGCGGCCTTTCCCATGCCTGCACGCATTTCGACCCGCGTCGCCGGGTTGCTCACCGCGCTCGTCGTCCCCGCCGGGCTGCTCACGCCCGTCGCGGCGGCGGCGCCCGGTGGAGACCCCGTGGACGCGGTCAACACCTTCATCGGCACCAAGGACGACGGCAACACCTTCCCCGGCGCTTCGGCGCCTTTCGGGATGACGCAGGTCAGCCCGATTTCCTCGCATTACGCCGGATATCGCTACGACGACACCGCGATCCGCGGCTTCGGGCATTTCTTCCTGTCCGGCGCGGGCTGCTGGGAGCAGGGCGGGCTCGTGTCGTCCCTGCCCACCACCGGCGCGGTCGGGCCCGGCGCGGCGTTCGACACCACGAAACCCGAGACGTTCGACCACAAGAAGTACGCCTCGCCGTACACGCACGAGGCCGAGGTCGGGAAGCCCGGCTACTACAAGGTGCGGCTCACCGGTTACGGCGGCGTCGACGCGGAGACCACCGCGACCACGCGCACCGGTGTCGAGCGGTACACCTTCGCGAAATCGGGCGACGCGAACGTTTTCGTCAACGTCGGGCAAGCCAACGACAAGGAACCCGTGACGGCGAGCCAAATCCGCGTCGTGGGTGACCGGACGGTCGAGGGAATGGTGGAGTCGCAGGCGTTCTGCGGCGGGAAGCCGTACAAGACCTGGTTCACCACGACGTTCGACAAGCCGTTCAAGTCCTTCGGTACCTGGTCGCCGACGGGCGGTACCCCCGGCTCGAAGGAGTCCGCCGGTGGTGAAGGGCTGCGTGGCGCGTGGCTGACCTTCGGCGGAGGGCAAGTCACCGCGACGACGGCGATTTCCCATGTGGACGCTTTCGGCGCGCGGCTCAACCTCGCCTCGGAGAAGGGGCGTTCGTTCGACGCCGTCCGCGACGGCGCCCAGCGCGCCTGGCGCAAGGAACTGTCCTCAGTGGACATCAAGGGCGGGACGAAGGACGACCGCACGGTGTTCTACACCTCGCTCTACCACGCGCTCCTGCAGCCGCTGACCGGCAACGACGCCGACGGCCGCTACCGCGGGTTCGACGACAAGATCCACCGCGCGCTGGGGTGGACGTACTACGAGTTCTTCTCGTTGTGGGACACCTATCGCACGCAGAACCAGCTGCTCGCCCTCCTGCGGCCGTCGCGGGCGAAGGACGTCGCGAAGTCGGTGCTCGCCATCCACGACCAGGGTGGCTGGCTGCCGCGCTGGGCGTACGCGAACCAGGAGACGAACACGATGACCGGCGATCCGGTCACCCCGTTCCTGGTCGACCTGTGGCGTTTCGGCGCGCTGTCCGGGCAGGAGTTCAAGGCGTACCAGGCACTTCTGCGGAACTCGCGGGAGATCCCGCCCGCGTCCTCGCCGTTCCAGGGCCGCTCGGGGAACGCGAGCTACCAAAAGGACGGGTTCGTCCAGTACGACAAGGACTTCCCGAAGAAGGGGCAGGACACCGATCCGAACCACGGCGCTTCGGCCACGCTGGAATACGCGCTCGCGGACTGCTCACTGTCCATCATGGCCGCCGGTCTCGGCCGGAAGGACGACGCGAAGGCCTTGGCGGACAAGGGACGGAGCTATCGCACGCTGTGGGATTCTTCGGTGACCGATCGCGGCTTCACCGGGTTCTACCGGCCCAAGGTCGAAGACGGCGAATGGTTCAGCCCGGCGGACAAGCCGTACACTCCGCAGAGCCCGGACGGGTTCCACGAGGGCACGTCGTGGCAGTACCAGTGGCTGACCCAGCAGGACGTCCCCGGGCTCGTCGAGCGCATGGGCGGCAAGGAGAACGTCGGCAAGCGGCTCGACGACTTCTTCGCCTACGGGGATCTGGTCAAGGACCCGGCCAAGACCGTGCGCGAGGAATGGGTCGTCGGCCCGTACAACTACTACAACCAGTTCCGCTACAACCCGAACAACGAGCCGGATCTGCACTCGCCCTGGATGTACACGCTGACCGGGCAGCCGTGGAAGACCTCGGCCGTCGTTCGCGCCGCGCACACGTTGTTCACCAACGCGCCCAACGGTGTCACCGGCAACGACGACCTCGGGACCATGTCCGCGTGGTACGTCTTCAGCGCGCTGGGGCTGTATCCGGCGGTGCCGGGCACCGGGCAGTTCGTGCTCAACGCGCCGCGGTTCGAGAAGTCGGTGGTGCACTTGGAGAACGGCCGTGACATCACGATCAAGGCCGACGGCGCCGACGGGTCGAAGCTCCAGTACGTCCAAGGACTGGGAGCCGGTTCGCAGCGGGCGTATGTCGGGTTGGAACAGTTGACGCGAGGGACCACTTTGGACTTCAAGCTGACCGGGGATGTGGCCAAGGCCACCTGGGCGACCGGCCCGGAAGGCGCGCCGAAATCGCCCTGCGCCGGCTGATCCGAGTGGTTTAGACCGGTTCGTACCGGGGGTCGTGAGCAGCATCACGGCCCCCGGTGTTCCGGTGAGGGCCGTCACGCCTCACACTGGTATTACCACGTCCGACAGCGCTGTTGACGTTCTTGGCGAGTCCGCCTTGGACAGTGCTCGTCGGACGTAGTCATGTGTGTACGCATAGTGGTGAGACCCCACAGGAGGAGAAAGTGTCCAGCAAGGCCGCTCTAGTATTCCGCGTGGCCGCGGTAGCCGAAGCCCTCTCGTGGGCCGGGCTGCTGGTCGGGATGTTCCTCAAGTACGCCGTCAAGCTCGGCGAGGGCGGCGTTCCCGTCCTCGGCATGGTGCACGGCGTCGTGTTCGTCCTCTACGTGCTGGTCTCCCTGTCCGTGGCGAAGCCGCTCGGCTGGCGCCCGAAGACCCTGATCCTCGCGCTGCTCTCCAGCATCCCGCCGCTGTTCACCTGGCTGTTCGAGTCCTGGGCGCTGCGCAACGGCAAGCTGGACGGCCCGCAGCGGCTGTCGCACGGCGGGGTCGGCCTGTTCACCAAGACCCCGGAAACCGCTGCCGCCGCCTGATCTTCTTTTAAGCGCGTGAAGGCCCCCTTCCCTCGGCTCAGCCGAGGGAAGGGGCGGCACATCAGCCGGATCGAACCGATCCGGCCGCACCCGGAACACCTCACCCCGCGGCGCCGGCCGCGGCGTCCGCCCCGACGCCCGCGCCAGCATCAACGCCGCCGTGTTCCCGGCCGCCGCCTGCGCCAGCGCCAGCAGCAACTCCGACGACTGATCCGACCACGTCGTCAGATTCACGCTCCCGGCCAGCGCACCGGTCAGCGGATCCAGCACCGGCACCGCCGCACACGTATAACCCCGCAACCCCGTGCAGTAATGCTCCGCCGCCCGCACCAACGTCGGCGCGCGATCGGCCAGCGCCAAACCCAGCCCATTGGTCCCGGCGTTGCTCTCCGCGAAGTAGAACCCCGGCGCCAGATGCACCCGATCCAACGACCGGACGATCGACGCGTCCGTGCACAGCCTGCTCAGCACCAAGCCCTCACTGTCGGTGATCATCAAGCTGACCGGCTCATTCGCCAACGTCGCCTGCAGACCCCGCAACACCTCGTTGCCGCACTCGTACAGCAGCGAACCGGTGTCCAACGACCCGGTGAACACCGGCCGGACCTCGTCCTCGGGCGCGCCGTACCGGGCGCTGCGCTGCCAGGACGCCCGCAACCGCGGCGCGATCACCGCATTCGCGCTCTCCACATCGACCTCCCGGGACGCCACAGCGCGTTCGGACCTTCGCCCAGCGTACGTCCGCGGTCATTGCCACACAGGCCCGCCGGTGTCTCA
>NZ_CP150484.1:7254303-7357126 GCF_037997115.1 Amycolatopsis coloradensis | reverse complement strand
CTTCCGATCTGGGGCGTCCAGCTGAGCGTCTGGACGGACGACTCGTGTGATCAGACGGACGACTGGCGGTGGAGCCCGGCCGCGCGCGTGTCGTCCATCCAGTCACGCGTGTCGTCCGTCTGATCACACGTGTCGTCCCATCCGTCACGCGAAACGGCCACCTTGCGCCGCGGGATTCGGGAGCCCGTGCGCTCCCGAGCCAGGTCTCGCAACCCCCGAAGGCAATGAAAGGCCCCTTCATCGCAAAATTTGCAATAAAGGGGCCTTTCATGTCACTTCACGGAGCTGTGACCGGACCGATCAGCCGTACTGGGTCGAGCAGACCGACGAGGTCTCCAGGTAGCCCTTCCGCAGCGCCTCGACCCGCTCGAAACCGTTGTCCACGCGTTTGCCGTTGACATCGGCCGAGACGAGGCTCTCCGGGCTCAGCAGGTCCGAGATGGCCTCGTCGAGGTCACCGGCCGAGAGCCGCAGCGTCGCGCCGGGCACGGTGCTGGCCTTCGCCCAAGCGCCGACCAGGCAGGCGGTGCGCAGGCCCGCGTTCGCGTTGTCGATCGACGCGCCGACACCCTTCTGGATGCCCATCGCGTACCGGGACGCGATTTCCGAGAACGCGGCGAAGTCGCCCTTGCCCTCGCTGTGCCCGCTTTCCCATTCCGCCTGCTGGTCGACCGGCTGCGCGAGTTCGCGCAGCTTGGCCATGTCGATGCTGACGGTGTTGTTCGACGGGCAGTACGACGCGGGCGGGGTGCTCGGGCCGCCGGGGCAGCTGCCGTTGCCGTCCTCGGTGATCTCCGGGCCCGGGACGCCGGCGCCCTTGAAGGCCTCGTCGAGGCTCTTCTTCAGGATCCCGATGATCTCGGCGTCGAGCTTCTCGTCACCCTTGCCCTTGTCACCCTTGTCGAACGGGCGCTCGGTGATCCGCGCCTTGATGTTCTCCTCGTTCATCGCCGCGCATTCCTTCGGGCCCTTCTCGAAGCCGACCTGGAACGCGTACGTGCGGTCGAACGCCGTGCCGTGCGCGCCCTGTTTGGTCGCGCTGGTGCCCGCCTGGTCGCGGATCAGGAACAGCGACGCCATGACCTGGTTGAGGCCCTCGGACGTGGAGACGCGGTAGAACTTGCTCTTGTCCTCGGCGACCCAGCGGAAGTAGCCGCCGGCGAAGCAGTCGGCCTGCTGCTCCTTGACGATCGACGGGGTGTTCTTCTTGATGCTGGCCTTCTCGCCGAGCCGGTACTGCACGGCGTGCCCGAGTTCGTGCGCGAGCACGACGGCTCCCGCCATTTTCCCGAACCGTTCGCGCAGCATGGGCAGCAGCACGCCGCGGTCCCACGCCACCAGGTCACCCGGCGGGCAGTAGAACGCGTTGACGAGCTTCTTGACGCTCCCGCATTCGGTCTCTTCGTCGTCGGTCTTCGCGCTGTAGGACAGCAATGACTTCAGCGGCTCGTACGGCTGCCCGAAGTCGCGGGGCATGACCTCGGTCCAGTAGGCCTGCGCGTCGGCGATCGCGGCGATGGCGAGCTGGTCGTCTTCGGAGCCGTCCTCGTTGCGGACCTGCAGGTCCGGCTTGGGCGCGTTCGGCTTCAGCCCGCTCTCGAAATGTGTGACCGGCAGACCGGCGATGTCACCGGCGCCCGGCTGGCTGCCCTGCTGGCCGGTCGAGCCTCCCTTGTCGCTGCAAGCGCTCAGCCCGAGGGCCAGCACCGTCACGACCGCGATCAGAGCCGGGCGTCGATGGCCCCGCGCTCCCCCTTGGATCATGTTCACTCGCTTGTCGTCAGGGCCCCGACCGGGCCGCGTACTCCGGCAAGCAGGGACCCTACCCAGCGCTTATGGCCCGCGTGCAGGTAATCCCCGAAGTGGGTCTTGAGCGGGGGAGGGGCGCTGCCGATATGGTCGCTCCTCATGAGAGCAGTCCGCCGGTTCACCGTCCGCGCGAGCCTGCCGGAGTCGCTCGCCGGCCTCGGTGACCTCGCCACGAATCTGCGCTGGACCTGGCACCCGCCCACGCGCGACCTGTTCGCGTCGATGGACGCGGAGCTGTTCAACCGCGTCCGCGACCCACTGCGGATGCTCACCGCCCTGCCACCGGCCCGGCTCGACGAACTCGCCGTCGACGACGCCTTCCTCGCCCACGCGCGCGAGGCGGTCGCCGATCTGGACCGCTATCTCGCCGAGCCGCGCTGGTACCAGAAGCAGGACGACGCCGACCTCCCGCCCGCCGTCGCGTACTTCTCCATGGAGTTCGGGGTCACCGAGGCGCTGCCGAACTACTCCGGCGGTCTCGGCGTGCTCGCCGGGGACCACCTCAAGGCGGCGTCGGACCTCGGCGTGCCGATGGTCGGTGTCGGGCTGCTCTACCGCGCCGGATACTTCCGGCAGGCGCTGTCGCTCGACGGCTGGCAGGTCGAGCACTACCCGGTGATCGATCCGAACGCCTTCCCGCTGGAGCTCGTGACCGACGGCGGCAAGCCGGTGCTGGTCGACGTCGCGATGCCCGCCGGGCGCACACTGCACGCCCAGATCTGGAAGGCCCGCGTCGGCCGGATCCCGCTGCTGCTCCTGGACACCGATACCGAGGCCAACGACGAGGACCTGCGCGCGGTCACCGACCGGCTGTACGGCGGCGACGCCGATCATCGCATCCGCCAGGAGATCCTGGCCGGGATCGGCGGCTTCCGCGCGGTGCGGCGTTACTGCGAGCTGACCGGGCATCCGCAGCCGAAGGTGTTCCACACCAACGAAGGCCACGCCGGATTCCTCGGGCTGGAACGCGCCCGCGAGATCATCCAGGCCGACGGGCTGGCGTTCGACGAGGCGCTGCCCGCCGTCCGCGCCGGCACCGTGTTCACCACGCACACCCCGGTGAGCGCCGGGATCGACCGGTTCCCCGTCGACCTCGTCCAGCGGTACTTCACCGACGGCAGGCTGGTCCCGGACGTCGACCCGCGCCGCGTGCTCGCGCTCGGCGCGGAGGACAACCCCGGCCTGTTCAACATGGCGCACATGGGACTTCGGCTCGCTCAGCGCGCGAACGGCGTCTCCGCGCTGCACGGCCGCGTGTCGCGGCGGATGTTCTCGCGGCTGTGGCCCGGGTTCGACTTCGACGAGGTGCCGGTCTCGTCGGTCACCAACGGCGTCCACGGGCCGACCTGGGTGGCGCGCGAGCTGAGCGCGCTGCTCGGGCGCAACCACGAGGAGCTGGGTCTCGACGGCGGTCAGGGCAAGCCGCTGCGGGACGGCGTCAGCGACGAGCAGCTGTGGGCGCTGCGACGGGAACTGCGGGAGAAGCTGGTCGCCGAGGTGCGGCGCCGGGTGCGGGCCGCGTGGATGCAGCGCGGCGCGTCCGCGCTCGAACTCGGGTGGACCGACACGGTCTTCGACCCTGACGTGCTGACCGTCGGCTTCGCTCGCCGCGTGCCGACCTACAAGCGGCTCACGCTGATGCTGCGAGACCCGGAGCGCCTGCGCGCGCTGCTGCTGGACGAGCGGCGCCCGATCCAGCTCGTCGTCGCGGGCAAGTCGCATCCGGCCGACGAGGGCGGCAAGCAGCTGATCCAGCAGATCGTCCGGTTCGTCGACGATCCCGAGGTCCGGCGCCGCATCGTCTTCCTGCCGGACTACGACATGTCCATGGCGCGCTACCTCTACCGCGGCTGCGACGTCTGGCTGAACACGCCGGTGCGGCAGCTGGAGGCGTGCGGCACCTCGGGGATGAAGTCCGCGCTCAACGGCGGCCTCAACCTGTCCATCCGCGACGGCTGGTGGGACGAGTGCTACGACGGCAGCAACGGCTGGGCGATCCCGACCGCGGACGGCGTCACCGACCCGCTGCGCCGCGACGAACTGGAGGCCGCGGCGCTCTACGACCTGCTGGGCCACCAGATCGCGCCGCTGTTCTACGACCGCGGCGCCGATGGCGTTCCCGGCGGCTGGATGTCGATGGTGTGGCACACGCTGGAGACCCTCGGGCCGCGCGTGCAGGCTTCGCGGATGGTGCGGGAGTACGTCGAATCGGGGTATCTGCCCGCCTCGCGCATGGTCGCCGAAGCCACCGGCGACGGATACCGCGGCGCGCTGTCGCTGGCCGACTACCGGACCAAATTGGACGTCTCCTGGCCGAGGGTGCGGATCTTCGACACCGAACTGCTCGTCGAGGACTCCGCGCCGATGGTCACTGGGACCGAGGTGACCATCCGGGCGCGGATCGACCTCGCCGGACTCGAACCGTCCGAAGTGGACGTTCAGGCCGTCGTCGGGAAGGTGGGTGACGGGGACGAACTGAGCGACCCCGTCACCGTCCCGATGTCAGGCGACGGGATCGGCGCGTTCGCGGCGCGGCTGAAACTGCCGCATCCCGGCTCCATCGGTTACACCGTCCGTGTGCTGCCGAAACACCGTCTGCTGGCCACGCCGGCGGAACTGGCGCGGGTCGTCCACGCCTGAATCACCTCAGGAACGGCGCACCGGTTGGTCGTCGCCGGACTGCTGTTGCTGTACGTGGTGAACCGGCNTGACTAGAGCTTCACCTGACGTGCGCGGATCTCGATCTCCCGCCCGGTGCGCCGAGACGTATCCGGCGTACCGCGCGTATTCCCATGCCTGCGCGAAGTGGACGAGTTCCGCCTGGCGACGCTGATGCCAGCGGGCCGAAACCAGCCAGCCCACTCCGGTGCCGAGCAGCACCGCCAGCCCGACGATCACGACGAGTTCCATTCCGTACTCCTGATTCCTGGCCGCTCGACCAGCGGCTGTCGTTTCGACGCTAAGCGGAGTGATCGTCGTCGCGCATCCTCTGCCGGACCTTGGCCAGGAAGTGGTCAGGAGACGTACGTACGGTTTTCGTTCGCCACGGATTGGTCATCTCCTTCGTTGTCAATTCGGTGGCGAACAAAAGGCGAAAGCGCGCCCGATGGTGTCCAAAAATTGGCAAAAATGCAGGTGAAAGCCGCTTTGTCGGGCGGCCGGGGGTGATTCGAGCGGCACATTGTGATCGCCTAGGCTCTTCGTCCTTGAGGTCGCGCAGGGGAGGAATAGTGACTTCGACGAGGAAAAGAAAAAAGCCCGAGGACAGTGTGCTCGGCATCCACAAGCGCAACGGCATCTGGCAGGACGGGCTCGCCGCGGTGATGGGCCCGGAGCTGCTCGAACGCTGGGGTATCGCGGAAGACGCCGAGGCGTCACGCGTGCGGGAGATCGTGCTCCTGCGGTTGAACCGGGTACTGGACCAGTTCCCGAAACCCGAAATGCCCGTGATCGTCTGGACCGCGTACAACCTCGGCGCCGCTTCGCCCGGCGAGGAAAGCGGCGTCGTCCGGCGGCTCGAAAGATTGGTCGGCCAGGGCGGCGTCGAATGCAGTGTCCGCACCTGCACCCGCCGGTTCAACGACATTTTCCTGCCGGCCGTCGTGAGGAGCTTGAGCGCCGGGCAGAGCCCGATCACCGACGAGGACCTCGGCCGGGCGTCGCGCTGGCTGGCCACGAACGTCCGGCCCGATGCGCCGCGACCGGCCGCGGTCGCGAGCGGACTGTCCACCGCCATCCGAAGGCTGCGGGCGCCGATGGAACCGGTGCTGAAGATGTTCCTCGACGGCCCTGTCCACGGACCCGCGGACGGTGACGGTGTACCGCTCGCGGCGAAACTCGGTACCCGGGGCGAGTGGCTGTGCGTCTTCACCGGAGAGAGGCTGCTGGCCGCCTATCGCGAGTCCACCGGTGCGGGCTGGACCCGGATCGGCCGGTGGACGGGCCGTGACGTCGTGCGGACGGCGGCGGGCCGGATCTTCCCGACCGGGATCCTGATCGATCCGAGTCCGGTGCTGGGAGCGGGGGCCGACGCCACGCTGCCCCTCCCGCCGGAGGAGATCGCCCGGCTCGCCCGTGAATGCTGATCCGAGACGAGGACACCGGACATGATCGATTTCGAGGCCGTTCCCGACGAGCTCAGCCGGTCGGGCGACCGGCTCCACGACATCACCGAGATGATCACCAGGCAACCGGCGCTGAAGTTCAAGGCCACGGCGAGCGAAGCGGGGGATCCCGTGCTCGTGGCGGCGCTGGAGAGCTTCCAGGAGGCTTCCGCGCACAGTGTCACCGTGCTCGCCGAGGACGTGCGGCACCTCGGTGATCGGCTGGGCAGGGCGGCACGCGATTACCGGAACGGCGAAGAAGAGGCGGTCGAGAAGGTCAAGCTGATCGACGCCGCCGAAAGTCTCGCTCGGCGGGCCGTCGCCTTCGACGCCGGGAACGCCGGCACCATCCAGGCCGTTCTCGGCTGAGCGAAGAGGACGGACGATGAAGCCGGAAGACCCGGACGGGCCGAGTGCGCCCTGGACGGCGGGGACGGTCAGCGTGCTCCGAAGCGAGGCGGAACGCTTGCGAGCGGTTTCCCGGTCGTTGGAGGACCAAGCCGTCGAGGTGCGCCAGATCGATCCTCATGGCTGGTCCGGCCCTGGACACGACGCGTATCTGGGCCGCCGGACGGAGCTGGTCGCGCGGTGTCGGAAGGTCGCGGAGGAGCACGGCCGCGCCGCGCGGGCGCTGGACGATTTCGTCGCCGTCCTCGAACAGCTGACCAGGACCGCGCGGGACACTTCGGATCCGTCGCTCATCCGAAGGCTGGCCGCCCAGCGGACCGAGGCGGCGGCACGGGCCGCCGCCACGCTCACCGAAGTGGGCAGGGACCTGGCCGCGTTGAAGACGATGCTCGGTGAAGTCGACCGCCGAGTGGTCCGGGAATCCCGGCCCGCGCGTGCCGAGAAGCCGATTTCACCGCCTCCTGACACCGCCCACGGGCAGTCTGAGCTGGCGCCGGCTCTTCTCCTCGCCGATCCGGTCGAATTCGACCGGCGGTTGCAGGGACTCAATGACGACGTGTGGCGTTTCTGGGCGATGCCCCCGCTTGTCAAGTCGGTGGCGAACAAAGGAAACCCCTGATCTTCGATTTCCGCCGGACAATGCGGAACGGCCAGGTGAAATACACTTTGCCGGGCCCTTCCCGAACGGCGGAGGAATGGTGGCTTCGGCTAAGGAAACGAAAACATCGCGCAGAGCCAAGGACCGGCTGCACCATGTCCACGCCCGCGCCGGGATCCGGCAAGAGGGGCTGAGTCAAGCGCTGGGGCCGGAACTGCGGGGCATCTGGGGGATCGCCGAGGACGCCGAGCCCGGCCGGGTGCGCGAAATCGTTCTTCTGCGGCTGAACCGTGTTCTCGAACGGTTCGCCGACCCGCTCATGCCCGAGATCGTCTGGACCGCCTACAACCTCGGCGTGGATCCGGTGCACGGCGGGGCGGGCATGGTCGGGCGGATCAGGACCATGGTCGGCCGTGGCCGGGTGCCGGTCTCCGAGCGGACCTGCACCCGCCGGTTCTACGACTTCCTGGGGAGCGTCAAGAACAGCCTCGACGGTTTCCAGGAGGACCTCACCGGCGAAGACTTCAGGCTCGCTTCGCGGTGGCTCGCCGAAAACGTCCGTCCCGAGCGGGAGCAGAGTCCGCGCGAACCCGTGCCCTCGGTCATGCGGATGTTCCTCGACGGCACGGTCTGCGGCCCGGCGGACGAGGCGGGTGCCCCGGTCCCGGCCCGGCTCGGCGCGCACGGCGACTGGCTCTGCGTCTTCACCGACGAGCGGTTGCTGGCCGAGTACCGCGCCGTCACCGGCGCGGGCTGGGGCCGGATCCGGCACCGGACCGGCCGCGAGGTCGTGCTCGCGGCCGCCGGCCGTGCTGCGGCGACGGGCGTGCTGGTCAACCCCAGGCCGACGCGAGGCGCCGGGATCCACGCCGCGCTCCCGCTCTCCCCGGAGTCGGTCGCCAGGCTGGCGGTCCGCCGGTAGCGGTTCAGGGAACGGCGGGGGTGCCGCCCTCCCGGATCGGGAGACCCGCCGAACGCCAGGCCCGGAACCCGCCTTCGAGGTCGGTGGCACCCGGCAGGCCGAGCCGTTGCAGGTCGGCGGCGGCGAGGCTCGACGAGTACCCCTCGTTGCACACGACGATCACCGTCGAGTCCGGTTTCACCTCCGGCAGCCGCCATGCGCTGTCCGGCGCGAGCCGCCACTCGAGGTGGATCCGCTCGACGACCACCGAGCCGGGGATCTCGCCCTCTTCGGCCCGGTTGACATACGGGCGGATGTCCACGATCAGGGCACCGTCGCGTTGCAGCCGCAGCGCCCGCTCGGGCTCCGCCCGGTCCAGACCGGACCGGGCGGTGGCCAGCAGTGCGTCGATCGCGCTCATGCCTGCTCCTCGTAGTCGGTCGCTTTGCGTCGCATGAGCAGGCGCACTGTGTTGATCGATTCGCTCGCGAGCTCGCTCATCGGCCCAGTATCGGGGTGAGCGAGGGGATCTCGGCGGGAACGTCGGCGAGCGTGGCGTATTCGCGCGTCGCGACCAGCGGCGGCGAGTAGGCGTGGACGCTGGCGGCGGGCTCGGTGCCGATGCCGGTCACCTGGTGCGCCCGCCCCGCGCCGAAGCCGATGCCGTCGCCCGCGACGTGGGTGCGGCGCCGCACCGGGCCGCCGGGGTAGCGGTACTCCTCGCCGATCTCGCCCTGCAGCACGGTGAACGAACCGGAAGCGCCGCCGTGGTCGTGCGGTGTGGTCTGCTGGCCGGGCAGCCACGACAGCAGCCACAGTTCGACGCCGTCGGTCAGCGCGAGCCGCGCCCACCAGCGGTGATCGG
Source organism: Amycolatopsis coloradensis (assembly GCF_037997115.1). Classification (NCBI taxonomy): domain Bacteria; kingdom Bacillati; phylum Actinomycetota; class Actinomycetes; order Pseudonocardiales; family Pseudonocardiaceae; genus Amycolatopsis; species Amycolatopsis coloradensis. Next base: position 7,348,442 of record NZ_CP150484.1, on the reverse strand, counting down.
GGTCGAAACGCAGCAGGCCGCGCAGGCCCGAGGTCAGCTCGGTGGTGACCGTGGAGGTCAGCTCGGCCAGTTCGCGGGGCGTCCAGAGCAGGCGATCGGGGTGCAGCAGTTCGGGGAGCAGCGGATCGGCCAGCTGCGGGTGGATCTCGAAATCCTGGCGGGGCGTGATGGACGTGGTCACGGAGAGGCTCCTCGTGAAGGTTCGCGGGCTCGGAAGGCAGGGCCGAACGCGGCGCGACACGGAGGTGCCGTCGGAAGAGGGGAACTCAGCCGTGTCGCGCGGTGGTACACCCGCACGAGGCGACGAGGAGCAGGTCGATGGTCCGGCGGCGCCAGAAAGAGCCCCCGATGACGGGGAAGGCGGCGGACACGGACCTGATCACGCCGTCGATGGTGCCACAGTGTCCTGCCAAGAGTCGCTTCGTCCCACTTCCTGGACCAGCCGCTTTCCCCCGACCGGCGGCCCGGTGCACACACGCGCGCGAGTGCGGACACAATGGGCGCGTGAGCGAGCCGATCCAGCCCAGCGAACTTGACGACCTCGTGGTGAGGATGACCGGTGTCGGGGTCCGCCGAACAGGCAACGACCTCCTCGCCGACCTCGATTGGACCGTGGAACTGGACGAGCGCTGGGTGGTGCTCGGCCCGAACGGCGCGGGCAAGACCACCCTGCTCCGGCTGGCCGCGGCCGAGCTCCACCCGACCACCGGAACGGTCGACCTGCTCGGCGACCGGATCGGCAAGGTCAACATCTTCGAGCTGCGCCCGCGGATCGGGTTCACCTCGGCCGCGATCGCTCAGCGTGTGCCGGGTGAGGAGCGCGTCGTCGACGTCGTGGTGAGCGCCGGTTACGCCGTCGTCGGCCGCTGGCGTGAGGAATACGACAGCCTCGACACCGACCGCGCCATGGAGCTCCTGGGCGCGCTCGGCATCGCGCACCTGGCCGACCGCACCTTCGGCACACTGTCGGAAGGCGAGCGCAAGCGGACGCTGATCGCGCGTTCGCTGATGACCGACCCGGAGATGCTGCTGCTCGACGAGCCCGCCGCCGGCCTCGACCTCGGCGGCCGCGAGGACCTCGTCGCCCGCCTTTCGGAGCTGGCACTCGACCCCGAGGCCCCGGCCATGGTGCTCGTCACCCATCACGTGGAAGAAATCCCGCCGGGATTCACCCACGCGCTGTTGCTGCGCGACGGCCGCGCGGTCGCCTCCGGACTCGTGGACGACGTCGTGACCAGCGACAACCTGTCCAAGACGTTCGATCAGGACCTCCTGCTCGAACGGTCCGGTGATCGCTTCTTCGCCCGTCGCCGCTGACGGGTCGTACTGACCGGTAGCCTGCAATCTGTCTTGGACGGTTAAGGAGGACGGCGTGGGAGAGTTCGTAAGTCTCGAGGTCGAAGGCGGGGTCGGCACGATCCGGCTGGACCGCCCGCCGGTCAACGCGCTGAACAACCAGGTGCAGGCCGAGCTGGCCGAAGCGGCCCGTGAGGCCTCCGAGCGCGACGACGTGCGCGCCGTGATCCTCTACGGCGGCGAGAAGACCTTCGCGGGCGGTGCGGACATCAAGGAGATGGCCGAGCGCACCTACCCGGAGATCGCGAAGTTCGGCGCGGCGTTGACGGCGTCGCTGGCCACCATCGCGAACATCCCGAAGCCGGTCGTCGCGGCCATCACCGGCTACGCGCTGGGTGGCGGGCTCGAACTCGCGCTGACCGCCGACCGCCGGATCGCCGGCGACAACGTCAAGGTCGGCCAGCCGGAGATCCAGCTCGGTGTCATCCCGGGCGCCGGCGGCACCCAGCGCCTGGCGCGGCTCATCGGCCCGAGCAAGACCAAGGACCTCGTGTTCACCGGCCGGTTCGTGAAGGCCGAAGAGGCCCTCGCGCTGGGCATCCTCGACGAGGTCGTGGCGCCGGACGACGTCTACGCCGCCGCGCACAAGTGGGCCTCGCAGTTCGCGAACGGCCCGGCCGTGGCGCTGCGCGCCGCGAAGGCCGCCATCGACGGTGGTCTCGACACCGACCTCGCGAGCGGTCTCAAACTCGAATCCCACCTCTTCGCCGCGCTCTGGGCGACCGAAGACCAGCGCAACGGCATGAAGTCGTTCATCGAAAACGGTCCTGGCAAGGCCACCTTCGAGGGGAAGTAAGCGCGATGACGCAGGTGAACGATCCGGCGCCGAATCCGCACGCCACCGCCGAAGAGGTCAAGGCCGCCTTCGACGACCCCAAGCTCGCCAACGTGCTCTACCACGACTGGGAAGCCGGGACCTACGACGAGAAGTGGTCCATCTCCTACGACGAGCGCTGCATCTCCTACGCGACGGACGTGTTCAACGCCGTCGCCGGTGAAGACGGCCAGCCGTACCCGACCGCGATGGAACTGGGCAGCGGTACCGGTTTCTTCCTGCTCAACCTGATGCAGGGCGGGGTGATCAAGAAGGGTTCGGTCACCGACCTCTCGCCGGGCATGGTGCAGGTCGCGCTGCGCAACGCCGAGAACCTCGGCCTCGACGTCGACGGCCGGGTCGCCGACGCGGAGCGGATCCCGTACGAGGACAACAGTTTCGACCTCGTCGTCGGGCACGCCGTGCTGCACCACATCCCGGACGTCCGCGCGGCGTTCGCCGAGGTGCTGCGGGTGCTGAAGCCGGGCGGACGGTTCGTCTTCGCGGGCGAGCCGACCAAGGTCGGCGACTTCTACGCGCGCAAGCTCGGCCAGATCACGTGGTACCTCACCACCAACCTGACCAAGCTCCCGGTGCTGAACGGCTGGCGGCGTCCGCAAGAGGAACTCGACGAGTCCTCCCGCGCGGCCGCGCTGGAGGCCGTGGTCGACATCCACACCTTCGACCCGTCCGAACTGGAGTCGATGGCCCGCGGCGCGGGCGCGCAGGACGTCCGCGCGGTCACCGAGGAGTTCGCCGCGGCGCTCGCGGGCTGGCCGATCCGGACCTTCGAAGCCGCCGTGCCGCAGGAGAAGCTGACCCTGCGCTGGCGTCTGTTCGCGTACCGGCTGTGGCTGCGGCTGTCCGCTCTGGACAAGAAGCTGCTCGCCAAGGTGCTGCCGCGCGAACTGTTCTACAACGTGATGATCACCGGTACCAAGCGATCGTAGGTTGCCGTACCAGTTCACCCTCGACGACGTCGCCTTCCTGCGCTCCGGCGCGGGAAGCGCGGCGCTCGCCGAATGCTCGTCCCTGCCACTGACCGACAAGACCCGCATCGCCGACGTCGCCGCCGTGCGCCGGATCGCCCCGGACCACGCGGCCGCGGTACTGGCAACGGTGGTGCTGCGGCGGAAGTCGTCGGCCAAACTGGACTCCGCGGGCTCGTGGCTGTTCACCGGCGACGCCCTCCAGCAGGCCAGCGCCACGCTGGTCGCCCGGCACCGGGCTGCGCGGCTCGCCGGCCGTGACGTCCACGACGTGACGTGTTCCGTCGGCGCGGACCTGATCGAGATCGCCCGCGTCGCCTCGAAGGCGCTCGGCTCGGATCTGGACGAGATCCGCCTGGAGATGGCGCGCCACAACGCTTCCGAAGCCGGGGTTTCGCCGGCATTGCTCAGGGCCGACGCCTTGCGGCCGGTCAGCCGGGCATCGGTCGTCGTCGCCGACCCCGCCCGCCGTGACTCCGCCGGGCGCCGGGCGTGGAAGCCCGCCGATTTCCTGCCGCCGCTGGACGGACTGGTCGACGCCTATCCGGGACGCGAGCTTTCGGTCAAATGCGCGCCGGGCCTCGATTTCTCCATCGTGCCCTGGGCGGACGAGGTCGAACTGGTCTCTTTGGACGGTCAGGTCCGTGAGGCGTGCCTGTGGCGGGGAGTGGGCTCGACGGTGTCACGCCGGGCGACGGTGTTGCGTTCGGACGGTGCACAGTGGACGGTCACCGACGCCGACCCCGACGAGATCCCCGCGTGTGAGCCGGGTGAATGGATCGTCGATCCCGACGGCGCGGTCGTCCGGGCCGGACTCGTGCGGCATTACGCGGCGCGGCACGGTTTGTGGCAGCTCGATGAGCGTATCGCGTACCTGACCGGCGACACTCCGCCGCCGGGAATCCGGGCGTTCCGGGTATTCGAGCACGGACCGTACAGCGAGAAGAACCTTCGTGTATTGCTGAAAAAGCACGATATCGGTCGTTTGGAGATTCTTGTCCGAGGTCTCGATATAGACCCGGATGCCTTGCGGCGCAAGCTGAAACCGCGTGGTGGTGAAGAAGCTACTTTGGTACTGACCAGAATCGGTCGTTCTGGAGTAGCGTTCCTTTGCCGCGCACAGCTGACGTGAGGAGCATTTCCATGAGCCGGTTCACCGGTCTGCTGAAACTGGCCGCCGCCGCGGCCGCCGGAGCCGTTCTCGCGGGCGGTGCCACCGCCGTCGCGAACACCGGTGACGCCGGCCGGCGCGGTCACGAGCCCGCCAACATCGGCCAGGTCAAGCTCGACGTGAAGGCCTACTACGGCGATGTCGTCGGCAGCGACGGCAAGCACCGGTACTCCGACGGCAGCCGGTTCGTCTCCGACACCCGGCGCCAGGTCGAAGACGCAAAGCGCTACCTCACGCGGCGGCTGGACCGCGGCGTGAAGAACCCCGCCGTCGTGTTCGACGTCGACGACACCGCCGAGGTCACCTACGGCTGGGAAGCGGACAACGACTTCGGCTTCGACCCGGTGAAACAGCAGGAAGCGATCGACAAGGGCACGTTCGTCGCGAACAAGCCCGTACTGGAGTTGGCGAACTGGGCGGCGCAGCGCGGCGTGAAGATCTACTTCCTGACCGGGCGCAACGAATTCCAAGGCCCGCAGTCGCTCAAGAACCTCGCGAACGAGGGCTACCCGGCGCCGGCGGGGGCGTTCTTCAAACCGAAGACCACCGCGCCGGACTATCTGCCGTGCGGGCTGACCTGCACCACCGTTCAGTACAAATCGGGCACGCGGAAGCATATCGCCTCGACCGGCGCGACCATCCTCGCCAACTTCGGTGACCAGTTCAGCGACCTCGAAGGCGGTTACGCCGAGTTCCCGGTCAAACTGCCGAATCCGATGTACTACCTGCCTTGAGGGGAATATCCGCGCGGGCGGCGTCGCTGTGCCCGGTATGTCTGACAAGAAGGTGTTGAAGCCCAGCGCGGCCCACCCGATCACGGTGGAGCCGAACAAGGCGCGCGTGGTCGTCACGGTCGGCGGGAAGGTCGTGGCGGACAGCGCGAACGCGCTCACGCTGCGGGAGGCGAACTATCCACCCGCGCACTACATCCCGCGTGCCGACGTCGACTTCGGCCTGCTGGAGCGGACGGACCACGCGACGTACTGCCCGTTCAAGGGCGACGCGTCGTACTACAGCATCCGCACCGGTGACGGCCTCGCCGAGAACGCCGTCTGGACCTACGAGGCACCGCACGACGCGGTCGCCGAGATCAAGGACCACGTGGCGTTCTACCCGACGAAGGTCGACTCGATCGAAGAGCGCTGACCCTCACGGGAGCTGGTTGATCCGGTCCCCGTCGGCCGCGAGCGAGGTGTCGGATTCGATCCGCCAGACCTCCAGCCCCGGTGCCTTGACCAGGGCGTCGACGAGGGCCTCCTCGCCCGCGACGAGGGTCGAATCGAAGTCGACTTCGGTGGCCACGCACCACGCGCGGTCGTCCGGCCAGAACAGGTTGGGCGACTGCGCCTCGAACCAGTTCGGCCGGGGCCGCCAGCCGAGTTCCGTCGCGGACGTCAACGGTCCGTGGAAGAGCAGGTAGTCCCGGCCGGGGTGGCGCAGTCGCGGCGCGTCGAGGTGCTCGCGGGACAACGTCGCCTCGTCGGCCCAGCCGTAGCCGTCCCAGAGGCCGAACCAGGCTTCCGACGCGGACGTGTGGTCGCCGAGAACGGCCAGCAGCGCGGTGAGACTGTGCGACGGCAGTGTGCCGCGCCCCGGTGGTGAGCCGCGCCAGAGCGAGCCGGTGAGATTCACCGGATCCGGGGAGCCGACCAGCGCGTGCCATTGCATGGCGCCGTGGGCACGCCGTCCCGTTTCGGCGGCGGCTTCGCTCCAGCTCGCCCAGCCGCCACGGTCGCGCTCGGCGGGGTGGCAGAGGCGCGCGTACGCGGCGTAGCCACGCGGAACCGTGCGGCCCGCCGCGCCGAACGTCCCGCCGAGCCTGGGGGAGATCCACTCGGCGGGGGACGGGTCGAGCACCGGTCGCAGCACGGCGGCAAGTCTTCAGCAAGATCAGGTGGAGCGCATCTTGTCGGTGGGCGGGGCATACTGCCGGACGTGGGTGTCCCGCTGCGTCGCCGTTCGGGCCGTTCGGTGTACCGCGAGAGCACGCCGGTCGCGGCCGTGGTCGGCGTGGTCGAGTGCGCCTGGACGGGCCTGGTGGGCTGTCGTCGTCCGCTGCGGGTGTTCCCGGACGGCTGTGTGGACCTCGTCTGGGACGGGACGATGCTCGCCGCGGTCACCACGGTGCGCGGGGTGCTGCGGCACGAGCTGCCGACGGCGGAGTGGACCGCCGGGCTGCGCCTGCGGTGCGGCGTCGGCGGCGCGGTGCTGGGCCTGCCGATGACGGAGTTGGGAGCGGGTGCCACCCCGTTGCGCGACCTGTTGCCCGCTGGTGCTCGCCGCGCGGAGGCCAGGCTGGCCGAATGCGGAGCGCCGGGTGAGGCGCGATCGGTGCTGGAATCGCTGGTCGCCGAAAGGCTTCGGGACGTCGAGGTGGACGGGCTGTCTCTCGCGGCCGCTCGCGCGCTGCGTGCGCCCGGTGCTCGTACCGACCGGGTGGCCGCCGAGCTGGGTGTGAGTGAGCGCGGCCTTCGGCGGCATGTGCGGCACGACGTCGGTGTCGGTCCCAAGGAGCTGCAGCGGGTGCTGCGCTTCCATCGGTTTCTCACGCGGCTCGAGACCGTCGTACGGGGTGGCTCGTCGCTCGCCGACGTCGCCGCCGATGTGGGCTACGCGGATCAGTCGCATCTCGGGCGCGAGTGCCGCCGGCTGTCGGGCGTTTCGCCCGGCGCGCTCGTGCGGTCCTGGACTGGCCGAAACGTTCCAGACTGAGCGGCCCGCCGGGGCGAAGATCGGGAGGTGCCCGAACCTCTTCGCGTCACCATCGACATCCGCACCGACGATCTCGACATCAACGGTCACGTACGCGGCCCGGCCTACTTGGCGTACGCCGACCACGCGCGCTGGGAGTGTGTCTGGGCGGCGGGCGTGGACCCGTTGGAGCTCAAGGCCGGGAACCTCGGCCCGGTCAACCTCGAAACGACGATCCGGTTCCGCCGGGAACTGCGTGCCCGCGCGCGGATCGACGTCCTGACCAGGTTCACCTGGGAGCCGGGCAAGGTGTCCCGGGTCGTCCAGGAATTCGTGACACCGGACGGCGCCGTCGTGGCCGAGGTGGAGAGCCTTTCCGGACTGCTGGATCTCGAAAGGCGACGGCTGGTCCCGGATCCGGGACGGCACTGGCGGAAATACGCTTCACGGCCGGAAATCCTCGGCTTGCCGTGACCCGGCCGCCTTTTCGTAGAGGCTGGTGGGCCATTTCGCCTCGGGCGGGTCGGCCACGTGCTCGAAACCCCTGCGCTCGTAGAGCCCGCGCAAGGCCGGATTGTCCCTCGTGGTCGCCACCCGGACGAAGGCCTTGTGGTGAACCGCGGCCTTCTCGCCGACCCAGTCGATGAGCCTGTTCCCGAGCCCGGCTCCGGCCGCTTCCCGCGCCACCGCGAGGCGGCCCAGATAGAAGGCCGGTTCAGTGTTCTCGCCCCAGAGTTCGGGATCCGCCTCGGTCACCACGCAGGTCGCGATGGGCTTGCCGTGCCCGATGACCAGCAATGCCTCGCCCGCCTGGATCTGGTGGTGTACCGACTTCCGGGGAAAGCGTTGCGGCCACTGGTGGATTCCGCGTCCGGCGAGCCAGGCGGCGGCCTCGGCGAGGAGGTCGAGCACGGCGTCCTCCTCGCCGAGGCCGGGCCGGACGGACGGTGGCCTCCGGGGTGAGCGGCTCGGGGCCGGTGAGGATCGGCATGGTCCGATGATGCCCGTGCGGTGGTTGGATGTCCGTCGTGGTCGACGAGAATCTCGTACGGAAGCTGATCGCGGCGCAGTTCCCTCGGTGGGCCGGATTAACGGTCGGCCATCCGGCTTCCGGTTGGGCGACGACATGACCAACGAGTTGATGGCGGGCAACGCGAAGCACGTGATCCAGGCAGTGCTGGACGAATTCGCTTGATGACCGGTTTACGGTTCGAACATGACGAGCACGCTCCGGTTGGCCGAGGTCACCGCCGCCAACATCGACGCCGCGATCGAACTGAAGGTCCAACCGGAGCAAAGCCCTTTGGTCGCGCCGGTGGTGAAGTCCCTCGCCGAGGCCTACGTGCACCCCGGCGTCGCGTGGCCTCGACTCATCTTCGACGGTGATCGGCTGGTCGGGTTCCTCATGGCCTTCCTGGACATCGACTTCGCCGGCGACGGAACGGGCGCGGACATCCGCTCGGGCCTCTGGCGGCTCAACATCGCGGCAGGCGAGCAGGGCCGGGGCTACGGCAGGTTCGCGGTCGAGGCCGTGGCCGCCGAGATCCGCCGCCGGGGCGGCGACCGTCTCACCGCCTGCTGGCACCCAGGCGGCGACGGACCCGAGCGCTTCTACCTGAGGCTCGGGTTCCGGTTGACCGGGGAGATGAGCGGGGACCAGGTGGTGGGGGAGTTGGCTTTGGGTTAGGGGTTCCTCCGGGTTTCGTGGCTCGTTGGGGCAGGGGTGAAGGGGACTTTCCTCGCATCTGATGCGGGGAAAGGGCCCTTCACGCCGGGTTCTGATGGGCGGTCGGGCGAGCGGGTCGGTCGTGTTGCGAAAGCCTCTTTCGCAACGTGGCGGAGATGGGGGCGTTGGGCTATCGAGTTAGGCCAGGTGTGACCAAGCCCGCCCGCACACCGGGCCTTCTACGCTGGCATCAAGTGCGGAGAGGCCTTCGCGGCATGGTCCCGGACTGGGCGAGGCGGCCAGCCCTACCTTCTGTATCCACAATGGACACTCTGGGTGTGTGTTGATATCCCTAGGTACCCTTCTGCCTGGGGTCGTGAGTGATGAGTAGCGTTCTAACGCTCCTCATCACTCACGGTCCCCCTTTATTTGGGCTCGACCAGGGGTCTCTTGTGGACAGTTGGACATGTGGCGACAAGTTCGACTTCCCTCAAGGGGGCGCGACCGAAGGGGCCGATCGGGTCGGCCTATGTCCTGAGGTGCATGGTGTTGCGCCTGGGTGTTCCGGTGGGGTCGAGGTAGGCGGGCGGGGTGAACTCCGGCAGGCCGTCCTGGGCGATCTGGACCTTCCATTCGCTGTGGTGGATCAACCGGTGGTGCTTCGTGCACAGCAGCACGAGGTTGTCGATCTTCGTTTCGCCGTGGTGGCGCCAGAAAACAATGTGATGGGCCGTACAGCGGGGTACCGGCATATCGCAGCCGGGGAAGGCGCAGTCGCGGATCGTCAGCGCGTACTTCTGCGCCAGCGACACGGTCCGTTTCGACCGCCCTATGTCGAGCGGTTCGCCCGCGGTACCGAGAACACCCGGGCGCACCCGCGCATCACAGGCGAGGATCCTCGCGTCGGTGGCACTGATCGGCCCGACGAGGTCGAGGTGTGCTTCGCCGAGGTCCCGGATGAGGTCGTCGTAGGACATGGTGACCAGGATGTGCGTGGCTTCCCCGGCTTGGCCGGGGAGGTTCCAGCTGGTGGTCTTCAACCGCGCATAGGTTTCGAGATCGAGTCTGGCTTTCAGGCCGAGGGTGCCGTCGCGGTGTTTGACGAACCGCAACTCTGGACGGGTGTCTTTGGGGTCTTCGTTGCGGGGTTCTTTGCCGTCGGGGTCGAGTTCGTCCAGCAGGCGGCGTCCGGCACGGGCGATCTGCCGCGGCCCCGCACGCCGAGCCAACTCGACCAGGATCTTCTCTCCGGCTCGTACGTCTTCCTCCGGCACGGTGGACGGAATACGGGCGAGGGTGCGGATGATCGCGTCGATCTGCGACCCGCCGATCGCGCCCTCGGCGGCTGCTTGGGCGGTCAACGGGGCCAGCGGTGGTTCGGGGTCTCCGCCGATAGCCGAGCCGGGATGCAAAGCGAGGACCCGATCGGCGCGGTCGCCGGCTTCCTTGTCCGTCACCAAGAAGTCCTCGAATATCAGCGCCGACAACGTCGAATGCCCGCCGCATCCGCGAACGCCGCGGGAATTGATTTCTGCCAGGATCGCGTTCTGCTCCGCATCCGCCCGACGCTTGATGACTTCCAATTCCTGCTTGCGGGCATGCAGCGTTGCAGTATCGACGCGCCACCACACGGTGGACGTCCCCGGAGATACATCGTTGCTGGCCACAACACCGAAGCTACTCCGAATCGAACACCTGCGCTAGTTCAAACAGTCCAACATGGGAAATTGCCAAAATGGCATCCGCGAAGGGGGTCTTAAAGCGGCGAAGCGCCTTTAGTGCGCGGAGAGTGTCTTTCTCTTAAGTGAAGGCAACCGCACGAGGCAAGGCAGGTGCGCATCGGCCCGGTCCCGTGCTAATGTCGTCCTCGAGCCCCGTATGGGCCTACGCATGGAGGTAGCGGCTACTCGGCCACCAGAGATCGGCACACACCGTTTCTCGTATTCGGTCATCCCCGCGTCGTGGGATGACGACTCCATGCGATGCGCCCGAAAATCGGGTGCGTCCAGGCTCGTGTGCGCTCTTCCGGTGGCGGTTCCGCGCCCTCCTGTCGACACATCGACGGGAAAGGATCGCATTGACCGGCTTCAACGACCAGGTGATCGAAGAATTCAGGCGGAGCAAGGGAAAGCTCGGCGGCATGTTCGAGGGGTGGCAGCTGATCCTGCTCACCACCATCGGCGCCAAGAGTGGTGAGCGGCGAACGAATCCGCTGGGATATCTCGAAATCGACGGCAAGATCGTCGTCGTCGCTTCGAACATGGGGGCGCCGGCGCATCCGGGCTGGTATCACAACATCCGTCGTGACCACCGGGTCACGATCGAGACGGGGATCGAGACCTACGAGGCCGTCGCGGCCGTTCCGCCCGCGGCGGAGCGTGACGCGCTGTTCGCGAAGATCGTCGCCGCGGAGCCGGGTTTCGCTGAGTATCAGGCGAAAACGACGCGCGTGCTGCCGGTCGTGATCCTGCACCGGATCGACGACCGGGTGCGGGGGTTGGGGGACTTCCTGGTGGAGGTCCACGACTGGTTGCGGGAGGAGCTCAAGACGCTGCGCGCCGGGGTGGACGACCTCGTGGCCGGGCGTGCGGACACGCTCTTCATGGAGAAGTCCCTGCGGGCGCACTGTGTTTCGTTCTGCGAGGCGTTGACCGAACATCATACCGGCGAGGACATGGGAGCGTTTCCCATGCTGGCGCAACGGTTCCCGGCGCTCGCGCCGGTGTTGACCGAACTCGGGGAGGACCATGTCGTCGTCGCGGACCTGCAGAAGCGGATCCGGAAGCTCGTCGAGGGGTACGTCCACGGTGAGAGTGACCCCGTTCGCTTGCGCGACGAGTTCGACGCGCTCGCGGGGACGCTCGAAGCGCATTTCGCCCACGAAGAGCGGACGCTCGTGGCGGCGCTCAACGTGACGGCACCCGGCTGATCGATGCGGACGCCCTGGGGTTCCGGCCCCGGGGCGTGTATCGTGGGGGATGGCCGGGCTTTCACAGCGCGACGCCGATCCGGCACGAGGCGGGTGGAATTCGCCCCCGGCCTCGCCGAAGACCGCGGACCCGCGGTCCCTTCGAAAGGTTTCACCGTCAAAACTCACAGCACCGACAGTGCGTTGTTCAGCCACCCGCTCGACACCCAGGTCGAGCGTCACGATCCCGCGACCCCTCAAGGTGAGCGATACCGGGATCTTTTTCGCGAACCCTCGTATCCCACACCGGAACCTTCGGCCGACGCCGCTCGTTGACCGGAGAAGACCAACGTTTTGGGTGTCGTGTTGTCCAAGCACGCTCGCGCAGAATTCGTCGCGGGCGTCGCGTTCCGTGCGTCGCGCCGTGACATCGGCTGACACCGCCGATACCAGTCCTGGCCATCGACAAGAAGCGACGATATGACTTCAGTTCTAAGACACCCGGACAGCGAAGAGCGGCAGGCGCCACAGCCCCTGCTGTCCGGGGAGCAGACCCCCACCGAAAACTTTCTCGTCAAGCTGTTCGCGGTAGTGCCCCTGCTGGCGCTCGCCGCCTCCGTCCCCTTCGCGTGGGGCTGGGGCCTCGGCTGGGTGGACCTCGGCCTGGCCGCCGGGTTCTACTTCCTCACCGGTCTCGGCGTGACCATCGGTTTCCACCGCTACTTCACCCACGGCGCCTTCAAGGCCAACCGCGGCCTGCGGATCGCCCTCGCGGTCGCCGGCAGCATGGCCATGCAGGGCCCGGTCATCGGCTGGGTCGCCGACCATCGGCGCCATCACGCCTTCGCCGACCGCGAGGGCGACCCCCACTCACCGTGGCGGTTCGGCACCACCCCGGCCGCGCTGGCCCGCGGCTTCTGGCACGCCCACATGGGGTGGCTTTTCGATCGCGAGAAGACCAACGCGCAGCGGTTCGCCCCCGATCTGCTCGCCGACCGTGACATCGCCCGGATCGATCGCCTGTTCCCGCTGCTCACCGTCGTCACGCTGCTCGCGCCCGCCGTCCTCGGCGGCGTGATCACGATGTCGTGGTGGGGCGCGGTCACCGCCTTCTTCTGGGCGAGCCTGGTCCGCGTGGCGCTGCTGCATCACGTCACCTGGTCGGTGAACTCGCTCTGTCACATGATCGGCGACCGCCCGTTCGCCGCCCGCGACAAATCCGCGAACTTCTGGCCGCTCGCGATCGCCTCGATGGGCGAGTCCTGGCACAACTCCCACCACGCCGACCCCACCGGCGCCCGGCACGGCGTCCGCCGTGGCCAGCTCGACATCTCGGCGCGGCTGATCTGGCTGTTCGAGAAGGCGGGCTGGGCGACGGACGTCCGCTGGCCCAAGGCCGACCGTCTCGGCCGCAAGCTCAACCCCGGCCACTCCCTGTCACTGGGCCGGAGCGCAAGCCGGGGCTGAGCCCGTCAGCGAACCGCGCCCGCGATGGCGCCGATCAGTTCCGGTCCGTCGGACAACGCCGGATCGTTGTGATCGGCGCCGGGGACCTCGATCACCTCGGCACCGGCCGCCCGCGCCACGGCGCGGCTCTGCTCGGCCGGGACGATCGAGTCCGCGGCGCCGTACACGACGATCACCGGTGCCTTCACCCGCGCGACGTTGTCCCTCGTCGGGAACTCGTCCCGCAGGAGCCAGCGGACCGGCAGGAACGGATAGTGCCGCTGTCCGACCGACGCGAGGTCGGCGAACGGCGAACGCAACACGAGTGCGGACGGCGGCCGCTCGACGGCCAGTTCGGTGACGACCGCGGAGCCGAGGCTCTCGCCGAAGTAGATCAGCGGCGTCCCGGCCTCGCGTACCAGGAAGTCCTGCGCGGCACGGACGTCCAGCGCGAGGCCGTCCTCGGACGGCTCTCCGGGATTGCCTCCGTATCCGCGATAGTCCAAGAGCAGCACCGAGAGCCCGCGCGCGGTCAGCGCGCGGGCCATCGGCACGCGGTACGACCGGTTCCCGGCGTTGCCCGGCGCGACCAGCACGGTCGCCTTCGCGCCGGTGACCGGGAAGTACCAGCTCGCCAGGCCCAGCCCGTCCGCGGTGGTGAGCGTGACGTCCCTGCCGCCGGGCAGGACGTCGGCGGCACCGGCGAGCGGACCTGCCTCGGGGAGGTAGATCAGCTTGCGCTGGAAGGCGAACGCGCCACCGAAGACCACACCGACGATGGTGACGGCCACCGTCAGCGTGATCAACACCCTCTTGCGCATGCTCAGGCCTTCGCCGGGGGAAGGCCGAACCGCGCGAACAGGTCCGCGTCGAGGAACGAGGTGATCCCGCGGATCCGGTCTTCGCGCAGGGAAAGCACGTTGATGGACCAGGCTCGATGGACGGCGTCGGCCGATTCGCCCAGGTAGCAGGCGACGGCAGGCTGCCCGTTGGCGGTGAGGACCTCGGTGCGCCAGCTCGGGCACCGGCCCAGCGGGACCGCGACGGCGAAGCCGGTCACGGCCTCGATGCCGCTGTACCAGCGCATGAGCGGGGGCATGGACCAGGTGACGTCCTTGGTCAGCAACGCCACGAGAGCGTCGGCGTCGCCACGCTCCAGCGCGGACGCGAAGTCCGCCGCGATCTCGCGTGTCCGGGTGTCTTCGAGCTTCCGCTGCCCCTCGGGCGCCGGGACCTTCTCGGCCACGATCGCCCGCGCGCGTTGCAGCGCGCTGTTCACCGCCGCGACCGAAGTGTCCATTGTGGACGCGATTTCGGCGGCGGAGAAACCGAGGACGTCGAAGAGCACCAGCGCGGCCCGCTGGTTGCCAGGCAGGTGCTGCAGCGCGGCGACGAAGGCCAGCTCGACGGCCTCGCGCCGCTCGTACCTGGCGTCCGGTGCGTCGGGGTACGGGCCGAGCCACGCCACCTCGGTCGCCGGGGCGTCTTCGAACACGACTCGCTCGCTCGACGGGCCCAGGTCCATCGGCAAGGCCCGGTTGCCGCGGGCGGCCGCGATGTCCAGGCAGGTGCGGGTGACGATGGTGTAGAGCCAGGTGCGCATCGAGCTGCGGCCCTCGAACCGGTCCATCCCCCGCCAGGCTCGCAGGAGCGCGTCCTGCAGGGCGTCGTCGGCGTCGTGGGCCGAGCCGAGCAGTCGGTAGCAGTGGGCGTGCAGCTCGCGGCGCAACGGCTCGACCAGGCGATCGAACGCCGCGTCGTCGGTGCGCACGACGGCTACTTGGCGCGAAGCGCGGTGACGGCCGGGCTGAACATCGTCGTCTTGATCGCGGACAGCGTGCCGCGATCCTTGCCTGCCAGCGGGCGGACGAGGTCGGTCGCGTACTCCAGCAGCGCGGGCTTCTCGGCGACGGCGTCGACGAGCCCCAGGTCACGCGCGTCCGTCCCGCCGAACCGCCGCCCCGTGGTCATCGACGCGATCGCGGCGGTGGGGGTGAGCTTGCCCTGGATCAGCGCCGCCATCCCCGGCGTGAACGGGATGTTGATATCCGCTTCGGGGAAGCAGTAGTACCCGCGGTCGGCGCGCATCACCCGGAAGTCGTGCGCCATCGCCAGCATGGCCCCGGCGCCGAACGCGTGCCCGTTGATCGCGGCGACCGTGTGCACGCCGAGGGTGAGCACGCGGGCCAGCAGTTCGTGGACGTCGGCGACGTACTGCGCGGCCTGTGCGGGGTTGCTGGTGAGCCATTCGAGGTCGAGGCCGTTCGAGTAGAACTTCCCGGAGCCGACGGTGACCAGCACGGCCGGATCCGGATAGGCGACGACGGTGTCCAGCTGGGAATGGACGGTTTCCAGCCAGGAGGGCGAGAAGCGGTTCTCGTCGTCTCCGAGGTCCAGCAGGAACACCGGGGCGTCTTGGCGCAGCGTGGGCATGTCAATCCTTTCGTGGGGGTGGGAGCAGGAGTATGGCGCGGACCGCGGCGGTGAGCCGGGTGCGGGAGTCTTCGGAGATCGGCTCGCCCGCGGCGAACGCGCGGCGGAACAGGGCTTTCGGCAGATCGACCACGCAGGTGGTCAGCACCTCGACGGCTTGCGCGTCCCGCCGGTCCCAGAGCCGCTCGGCGAGCCGGACCAGGAGCGCGATCAGGCGTTTGTCGAGTGCCAGGAGTTCGCCCGCGAGGTCGTCGGGGACCTGCGGGCCGAGTACGTCTTCCTTCTTGACGGTGATGAGCAGGCGGGCCGCCTCCGGCCTCCGGTCGGCGAACGCGGCCGGTGTGCCCGCCGCGGCCGTGACCGCCTCGACCGGGTCTTCCGCTTGATCCGACAGCTCGGTCTGGAGGTCGAGGAACTCGCCCGCCGCACGGAGCCAGACGCGGGCCAGCAAGGCGCCGAGTGAGCCGAAGGCGTGGTAGATCGTGCCGTTGGACACTCCCGCGGCGGCCGCGAGGGACCGGACGGTGACTCCGTGGGCGCCCGTCTCGACGACGAGGCGTTCGGCCGCGTCGAGCAGCCTGTCCAGGTCGTGCACGCGGGGCCGGGGCATGGGGCGACAGTAACAGAGCACTTGCTCTAAAACAATAAGAGAACGATTGCTCCAAAACTAGTCAGGCGAAGAAGCCCGCGAACACCTTCGGATCGGCGACGTAGCTCTGCCCCGCCACGATCCGCCTTGTCGCGTCCGGGAGCGCGGCCGTGATGAGCGCGTCGAGGTCTTCGATCTCCCGGTGCGCCGAGTACGGCGGGGCGTCGCCGCTTTCGCCTCGCCCTCGCCTCGCGTAGTTGAGCACGGTGAACCGCCCGGCCAGTTCCGGGACGAGCGGAGGGTTCTCGGAGCCGTCGTCGAGACCGTCGCCCGCCAGGATGGCGGCGGGCCCGGAGCCCGCCCGTTCGCAGGCGATCGGTGTGCCGTCCCGGGATGTGACATGGGTCATGGGCGCCTCCGCCGCCAGGTCGTCACATCCGGCGAGCGGCGGGGGTCAACCCGGCGAACCATCGAGAACCCGAGGAGAAACCGAAATGACCACCGCCTATGTCATCGTCACCGTCGTCGGAGCCATCATGGCCGCCTTCTCGGCCGCCTCGATCTTCTTCCGCGCCAAGTGGGTCGTACAGCCGCTGGCCGACTACGGCGTTCCCCGCGGCTGGTGGACGCCGCTCGGCGTCGCCAAGGCGGCGGGTGCGCTCGGCCTGATCGCCGGCCTGTGGGTGCCCGTGCTCGGCGTCGCGGCCGGGATCGGCCTGGTGCTCTACTTCGCCGGCGCCGTGATCACCGTGCTCCGCGCGCGCTGGCCGTCGCACGTCGCGTTCCCGCTGATGTACATGGCGCCCGTCGCCGCCTCGTTGGTGCTCGGCTTCGCCGCTTGAGGTCAGGAATCCGGGGACCACACCGCGAGTTCGGCGCCGCCGGGCTCGCGGAAGTGGAACCGGCGCCCGCCGGGGAACGAGAACGGCTCGGCCGTGACGACTCCGCCCGCGGCCTCGACGGAATCCTTCGCCCGTTCGAGGTCGTCGGTGCGGATCGTCACCAGCGGCGCGGCCGTCCGCCGCGCGGTGTCCTGCTGGAAACCGAACGAGACCACACCGCCGCCCTGGACGTCGGTGTACGTCGGGCCGTACGCCGCCGCCGTCCATCCAAAGGCCGTTTCGAAGAATTCGCCCGAGCCCGCCGCCGAACTCGACGGGAACTCGACGAAGTCGATTTCGTACATGGTCCGGAAGCTACTCCGGACCACCGACAGAAAAGTGTCAGACGCTGCGCAGGACCGACACCACGACGCCGAGCACGCTCGCGCGGTCCCCGTCGATGACGTCGTAGGCGGGGTTGCGCGGTTCGAGGTACACGTGGCCGTCGCGGCGGCGGTAGACCTTGACCGTGGCCTCTTCGTCGATCATCGCGGCGACGATCTGGCCGGAGTGCGCCTCCTGCTGCTGCTTCACCACGACGATGTCACCGTCGCAGATCGCCGCGTCGATCATCGAGTCACCGCGCACCCGCAGCCCGAAGACGTTGCCGCGCCCGGTGAGTTCACGCGGCAGGGTCATCACGTCGTCGACGTGCTCGACGGCCGAGATCGGCGTTCCCGCGGCGATGTCACCGACGACGGGCACCGGAACGGAGTCCTCTGTGGACGCTTTCGACGTGGTGCCGTGCAGGAAGGCGCGGACGTCGATGGGGCGGGAGATCGAGCTGCTGCGGCGGAGGAAGCCCTTCTCCTCCAAGGCCGCGAGGTGCTTCGACACCGAGGACGTCGAGCGGAGCCCGACCGCTTCACCGATCTCGCGTGTGCTCGGCGAGTATCCGTACTCCATCACCCATTCGCGGATGGTCAGCAGGATCTTCTGTTGCCGTTCCGGCAGGGAAGCGGCTTCCTCGAACAGCTCAAGATCTTGGTAGGCGGTCATCAGCGGAATGGTAGTTCGTGCAGGCCGCCGCGATCGCCGCGGTGTCCCAGTAGAACGGCCGCACCTCGGTGATGCGCCCGTCCTCGACGGTGATCGTCTGCAGGATCGGGAAGTCCAGCTCGCGGCCGGTGGCCCTGGCACGGGCGTGCACGTGGGTCAGGACGACCAGCGGGCTGGTCTCGCTCAGGAAGCTCTGCTCCACCATGTCGAAGACGCCCCAGGTGTCGCTCATCGCGGCGAAGAACCGCTCCATTCCCTCGTGGCCGCGCCAGATTCCGCCGTAGGGCAAGGAATCCGCCTGGTGCAGCACCACGGCGGGGGAGAAGAACGGGGCGAGCGGCGCGAAGGCGGCCTCGCCGGGACCGCCCGCGGCGAGGTACTCGGCTTCGGCCGCGTACATGCCCTTGAGCACGGACAGGGCGTTTGGTGTCGTTGTCACGACGGCCACTATGGTGCGCGGCGTCGCCGATCGCTGGCGGTTATCCGTCGTGGAGATCGGCCGGATGGCGGCGCGGGCGGGCCGAAAGTCCGATCCCGCGGACGGTTTCGCGAGGTTGACTCGATCGTATGAACACGAAGATCACCGCGGCGGTCCTCACCGCCGCGACGGCCACGGTCGCCCTGTCCGGATGCGGTCTCAAGGAAGGGCTGACCGAAAAGGCGAACGGGCACGTCAAGACGGTCGGCTACGCGACCGGCGCGGAGGGCAAGCGGAACGAGGACGCCCGCCTGCCGGAGTGGGTGCCGGACGGGGCGACGTCGGTCACCGAAGTCATCCGGACCACGGGTTCGGAGCGGCTCCTGAGGTTCACCGGTGGGACTCTGCCCGCCGTCTGCGTGCCGGGGGCGGCCGCGACACAGCCTGCCACCCTCGCCGCCCAGTGGTGGCCGCAGGGACAGGAAAGCCGGACCGACAAGGTCTGCGGTGAATGGCACGTGCTGGTCCAAGGCGCCGACGTGTACGCGTTCAAACCGGAAACGCTGGTGAGCAAGAGGTCTTGAGTCATTCCTCGGACGCGAGCGCGTCGGCGCAGGCGGCGAGGTCGTGGAGCAGCCGGTCCCGCTCGTCCGCCGAAAACGGCGTGAGCATCCGGTCCTGGATCGCGCGCACGACGCCGCTGGCGGCGCGGAGCCGTTCGCGTCCGGCGGGGGTGAGCGTGCTGGGCAGGGCGCGGCCCTGAGGCGCCGTCGTCGGGCGGGTGATGAGCCCGCGGTCCTGCAATCCGCGCAGGACCAGGTTCATCGACTGCCGGCTGACGAACACGGCCCTGGCCAGTTCCGCGTTGGACAGCCCCGGCCGCTGCGAGAGCACTTCGAGACAGGAGTACTGCGGCACGGTCAGGTCGAGGGGGCGCAACGCGGTGTCCATCGCCGTCCGGAGCGCCGTCGCCGCTCGTTTCAGCATGTACCCCACCGCTTGGTCCAGGGGCCCGACCTGCTCGCCTTGACTCATGTCAGCATCATGACATACGTTCAGTATGTCAACACGCTGACATGGAGGATGACATGACCGTGACCGGACCCGATTTCTTCTCACTGCAGGTGCGCGACCTCGACCGTGCCGCCGCGTTCTACGAGACCCACCTCGGGCTGAGCAGGCTGCCCGTCGCACCGCCGCACGCGGTGGTGTTCGGCACGAAGACGATCCCGTTCGCGGTGCGGGAACCCGTGCCGGGCACGGATCTCGACGCCATCTCCCCGCGGCCGGGATCAGGGGTGGCGATGTGGCTGCACGCCGACGACGCGCAAGGCCTGCACGACCGGCTGGCCGACGCCGGCGTCACCATCCTCACGGAGCCGTTCGACGGGCCGTTCGGCCGCACGTTCGCCTTCGCGGACCCGGACGGCTACGCGATCACCGTGCACGACAAGGCCTGAGCCCGCCTGCTGGAGCAGCGCGAGGGCTTGCGCGTCGGACGAGCCGGCGGGGTCGTGCACACGATCGGCGACTGATCCGGTGAACGGGCGATCGACAGGGTCTGCTGGGTCACCGTGACCGCGCCGACCCCGGCTGGTCCGCGGACACTGTCGGATTCTTCGGCTGACAGTGCCTGCCAGCCCGGGCCCTCGCCGCGCGTCCCGGCGACGTCGAGGCCGCGCTCGCCGAATACGAGCAGGCCATGTTCGTCCGCTGTGAAACGCCCATGGAGGAGGACTTCCTGCTCGAAAGCATCTTCGGCGACGACATTCCCGAGCGGCTGCTGACCCTGTTCGAGGAGCGGAAGGCCTGAGTCAGGCCGTGCCGACGGCGAGGGCCTTCAGGCCGCGGACGATCGTTTCCGCGCTGGGGGCCCGGTCCGGCGCGACGAGGTGCTGCATCATCACGCCCGCGATGAGGGCGAACTGGACGGCACCCGCCGCGTCGGCGTCGGTGGCGGACAGCCGTTCGCCGAGGACCTTCCGGGCTTCGTCCTGGGCGTCGGCGAGCCGTTCGCGCAGTTCCGGGAAGCGGATGGCCTGGGTGGCGCTCTCCAGGACAGCGGTCCACAGGTCGCGCTGCTCGGTGAAGGAGTCGACAAGGTCCTGCCAGGTGGTGGTGAGCGAAGCGTCCTCCGGCTTCCGCAGGCGCTCGACCACCTCGGTGGACAGCTCGATCATGGCCTCGTTCATGAGGGCCTCTTTGGAACCGAAGTGGTATCCGATGGAGCCGAGGTTCGCTCCCGAGGCCGCGGTGATGTCCCGGGCGGTGGTGTGCGCGTAGCCGCGTTCGATCAGGCAGCGCTTGGCCCCGTCGAGGAGGTCCTCTCGTTGTCCCATGCGGCGATCCTAGCGGCAGGCTGTGACAAGCGTCTTATACATATGTATTATACAAATGTTCAAGACGTCTCGCAGCAAGGGAACGACGATGAATCGCTATGTCCTCGGCAACTTCGCCCCGGTCACCGAAGAGATCACCGCCTTCGATCTGCCCGTCACCGGGAAGATCCCGGACGACCTCGACGGCCGCTACCTGCGTATCGGCCCGAACCCGCTCGGCCTCGAAGACGCCTCGGCGCACATCTGGACCCTCGGGGAGGGCATGGTCCACGGCGTGCGCCTGCGCGACGGCCGCGCCGAGTGGTACCGCAACCGCTGGGTCCGGTCGGCCTCCGTGGCCGACCGGCTCGGGGAACCGCGGCGCGGGCAGGTCGCCGACGAGCGCCTCGACTTCGCGCCGAACGTCCAGGTCGCGGGCCACGGCGGCCGCCTCTACGCGCTCATCGAAGGAGGCCTGGCCCCGTACGAGCTGACCGACGAACTCGACACCGTCGGGCCCGCCGCCCTCGGTGCGACGGAACAAGGTTTCTCCGCCAACGCGCACAGCAAGTACGACCACGCGACCGGCGAACTGCATTCGCTGGCCTTCCGGTACGGCGCGGATTTCGTGCAGCACATCGTGATCGGCCCCGACGGACGCAACCGGAGCGTCACCGACATCAAGGCGCCGACGCTGCCGTACATGCACGACTTCGCGCTCACCGAGCACTACGTGGTGTTCTACGAGTCCCCGATGGTCTTCGAGCCCGAACGCCTGGCGACGGGCGTGCCGTTCCACTGGAACCGGGAACTGCCGTCACGGCTGGGGCTGCTGCCGAGAGCGGGCGGGACGGTGCGGTGGTTCGAGACCGCGCCCGTCATGGTCGGGCACACCCTGAACGCCTTCGAGGACAACGGAACCGTGGTGGTGGACGTGGTCGTGCATCCCCGGCCGATCGACTTCGCCGACGTCGGCGCCTCGAAGCCCGTGCTCGAACGGTGGACGGCGGACCTCACGGCCGACCGGACCACGCGCACGCTGCTGCACGGCCGCCCGCAGGACTTCCCGCGCCTCAACGGCCGGTTCGGCGGAAAGCCTTACCGCTACGGTTATTCGGCGGCGGCCGAGCTGTACGCCACCCCGAGCGCCACCGAACCGGACCGCCCCGACGAAGGCTTCAGCAGCGCTCTCCTCAAACACGACCTCCTGACCGGCGTCACCGAAGCCCACGAGTTCGGTCGCGACGCGAACGCGGGGGAGACCGTGTTCGTCCCGTCGGCCCGCGCGGCCGCGGAGGACGACGGCTACAACCTGGTCTACGTCCACGACCGCGACCGGGGTGCGGCGGACCTGGTGATCCTGGCGTCGCAGGACTTCACCGGCGAGCCCCTGGCGAGGGTCCACCTGCCCGCCCGTGTCCCGCTGGGACTGCACGGCAGCTGGATTCCCGCCGCCTGACTCCGGTGTGATGGCTAATCTGGAGTGATGCTGACCGGTGCGCGCGAGGTCGAGGTGTTCGAGGCGGCCCGTGGCCGGTTGGAGGCGATCGCGTATCGCTTGCTGGGGTCGGCGAGCGACGCGGAGGACGCGGTGCAGGACACGTTCCTGCGCTGGCAGTCCGCCGATCGCGAGTACGTCGAGACGCCCGAGGCGTGGCTGACGAAGGTGCTCACCAACCTCTGCCTCAACCGGCTCACCTCGGCGCGGGCCCGGCGGGAAACCTATGTGGGCCAATGGCTCCCCGAGCCGGTCTTCGCGGGGGACCGGATGCTCGGCCCGTCCGACACCGTCGAGCAGCGTGAATCGGTCTCCATCGCGATGCTCACGCTGATGGAGCGGCTCTCGGCCAAGGAGCGCGTCGTGTACGTGCTGCGCGAGGCGTTCGGGTATTCCCACGCCGAGATCGCCGAGGTCCTCGACGTCACCGAGTCGAACTGCCAGCAGATCTACCGGCGCGCCAAACAGCATCTGGCCGCCGACCGGCGCCGGGTGGAGGTCGACACGGCCGCGGCTCGCAAGATCGTCGAGGAGTTCCTCGCCGCGGCGCTCAGCGGCCGGACAGACGCGCTGGTGCGGATGCTGGCCGACGACGCGATCAGCGTGGGCGACGGCGGCGGCGTGCTCTTCTCGCTGCCGCGGCCGGTCACCGGCGCGGTGCGGGTGGCGAGGTTCCTGCGCGGCCTCTTCAAGCCGAGCGCGGCCAAGTGGTCCTTGATCGGCGGCAAACCCGAGCTGTTCTCCACCGTCGCCAACGGCGTGCCCGCGCTGGTGCTGATGGTGGAGGGCAGGCTCGTCGGCGTCGTCTCCTTGGAGGTCACCACCGACGGCATCACAGCGGTCCACGCCCAGGTGAACCCCGCGAAACTCGACCGCGCGGCGAGCCAGTGGGGCACCTCCGAGCACGGGGAACCGCTCGCCGTCGACTGGTGACCCGGATCACAGTCCGCCGCTGTCAGGCTTCGTGCCGCTGTCCGGTTCAGGAAGCGAACACCGACCGGACAGGAGCGAGACCATGAAGCATCGAATCGTCGTCCTCGGAGCCGGGTACGCCGGAGCCAACGCCGCCGGGCGCCTCGCCAAGCGGCTGCACCCCGCCGACACCGAGATCACCCTCGTCAACGCCGATCCCGAGTTCGTCGAGCGGGTCCGCATGCACCAGCTCGCGACCGGCCAGGACCTGAAGCCCCGCCTGCTGACCGACGTCTTCGCGGGCACTGGCGTGCGGGTGCGGACGGCGCGGGTCACCGCCGTCGACACGGAACACAAGACCGTCGCTCTCTCCGACGGCGAGATCGCCTACGACACACTCGTCTACGCGCTCGGCAGCGCGGCCGCGGACTGCGGCGTTCCCGGCGTCGCGGAACACGCTCACCACATCGACGGCAAGGGTTCCGCGCTGCGGCTGCGCGACCGTCTCGCCGCCCTGGCGGCGGGCGGGACCGTGCTCGTCGTCGGCGGAGGCCTTACCGGCATCGAAGCCGTCACGGAGATCGCGGAAGCGCGGCCGGATCTCGAAGTCTCCTTCGCGGTCCGCGGCGGCCTCGGCGCCTGGATGAGCGAGAAGGCCCAGCGTCATCTGCGCGGGACCTTCGACCGGCTCGGCATCACCGTGCACGAGGACACCGACATCACGAGTGTCGGGCGGGCCGGCGCGATGACCGCGGACGGCCGCGCCATCCCGGCCGAGGTGACCGTCTGGACGGCGGGCTTCGCCGTCCACCCCATCGCCGCCGCCACGACGCTGGAAGTCTCCGAAACGGGACAGATCGTCGTGGACGACACGATGCGGTCGGTCTCGCACGCGGGCGTCTACGCCGTCGGCGACGCCGCGCTCGCGCGGGGCCTGAACGGCATGCCACTGCGCATGTCCTGCGCCTCGGGAGTGCCCACGGCCTACCGCGCGGCCGACGCCATCGTCGCCGTCCTGACCGGAGGCTCGCTCCCCGAGAACAAGATCGGTTACACCGGCCAGTGCGTCAGCCTCGGCCGCCGCGACGCCGTCGTGCAGTGGGTGACCCCGGACGACCGGCCCAAGGACTCCGCGCTCACCGGCAAGACGGCCGCACGCCTCAAGGAGATCATCTGCAAGGCCGCGGCCTGGAGCATCTCGCATCCGACGTCGATGCTCCCGGCCCGTCGCCGTCGCGTCGTCCCGGCCGAGCAGCCCGTCACTGTCTGACGACCCACCCGCCGAACAAAGGAATCGATCATGATCCTGATCACCGGAGCGAACGGCGTCGTGGGACGTCGGGTGATGAAACTGCTGCTGGACCAGGGCGCCTCCGTCGGCGCGGTCACTCGTGGCGCCGGGACAGGGCTCCCCGGTGGCGCGGAGGTCGTTGCCGGGGACCTCTTCCGCCCCGGCTGGATCGAGACGTCGCTGGAAGGCGTCGAAGCGGTCCAGATCAGCCCGCGTGCCACCGGTCCCGGCCTCGAAGAGCTGCTGAAGCTCGCGGCCGAGCGAGGTGTACGGCGTGTGGTGCTGCTGTCGGCCACCACCGTGGAGTACCCGGCAGGGGAAGCCCGTTTCGCCGCACAGTTCCAGTACGCCGAAGACCTCGTCACGCGTTCAGGTCTGGAGTGGACGGTGCTGCGCCTGGCGGATTTCGCCGCCAACGCGCTGGCTTGGGCACCGCAGGTCAAGGCGGGCGACGTGGTGCGCGGCGCGTACGGCCGGGCCGCCACGTCCCCGATCCACGAAACCGACATCGCCGAGGTCGCCGTGCGCGCCCTTCTCGGCGGTCTCCCGGCGGAGTCGGTGTACACGCTGACCGGCCCGGGATCGGTGGACCAGCACGAGAAGGTGCGGCTCATCGGCGCGGCCATCGACCGGTCACTGTCCTTTCAGGAGCTTCCACCCGAGCAGGTACGGCAGGGGATGCTCGCGCAGGGACTCCCCGAGGAAGTCCCCGCGCGCCTGCTCGGCTCACTGGCCGACTACAGCGAGCGCCCCGGGCCGACGACCACCACGGTGGAAGAACTCCTCGGCCGTCCGGCGCTCACGTTCGCCGGCTGGGCGCGCGACAACGCGGCGGCTTTTCAGGCCCAGCCGATCTTTTCGTAGAACGGCGTGATCCAGGCCCTGAACCGTTCCCCGTGGGCCTCCTGAGCAGCGGCCACGACGCCGTCCGGATCCTCGGCCGGCGTCAAGCCGCGCTCCCGGAGCCACTCGACGAACAGCTCGTGCGAGCCGCTGTGGTCGTCGTCTTCCTCGCGGTAGTAGTAAGCCGAGTCATGGTCGACCATGATCTCGGCGTCGAAACCCAGCAGCCGCAGGAAATCCGTGAAGTCGCGGGCGACGACGTGCTCGCCACCCTCGTCGCCGAAGACCACGACAGGCGACCGGGCGAGGTCCGTCTCGTCATCGGCTCGCCAGATCGCGTACGTCGAGCCGCTCCCGTTCGCCTGGGCGAAGGGGACCACCCGCGAGAGGAACTCGGGGTCGTCCAGCTCCTGGGGGAAGCGGCTTTTGTCGTCGTAGTCGTGCAGCTCGAAACCGTCGGCGAGGTAGTCGCGCGTCGAGTCGTAAAGGTCCTTCAGCTCGTTCAGGACCGGAATCGGTGAACACACGCGGTCACCCTATGCCGGTCAGGCCGCCGGACGGCCCGCTCCGGCGTAATCGTCGCCCTGTTTCCGGTAGGTGTGCACCTGCACCGCCTGCCCGGTCTGCGGCGCGTCGATCATCTGCTGGTTCCCGATGTACAGCCCGACATGGTGGATCTTCGTGTTCGGCTCGCCATAGAAGATCAGATCGCCCAGCTGAGGATCGGTCACCTTGTTCACGCTGTGATACTGCGTGTGGGCGGTGCGCATGAGCTTGACGCCGGCACTCGCGTACGCGGCCGTCGTCAGGCCGGAGCAGTCGAAACCGGGGTCGCTGCCACCGGTGCCGTTGCCTCCCCAGACGTAGGGCAGCCCGATCTTGTCGATGGCGAAGTTGACCGCGCTCAAGGCCGCCGCGTTCGGCGGCTGCGGGCTCTGGCCGACCGTGCCGTAGACGTTCACCGTCGCGAGCGTGCGGTGCATCAGCAGCGGCGCGGGCTGCAGCGTGCTCACCGCGTTCCACCACGTCTGCCCCTGACCGAGGTCGCGGCCGCCCGCGCACAGGGCCCGCCCGGCGGTGAGCGTGGCGTCGTCGATGTTCTGCGGATCCGGCTTCCCGCCGGTGGCCGAAGCCTGGAACTGGTTCCATACCGATGGCGTCAGCTGCAGCGGGCCGCCGGCGTTCGCGGACGAGACGACCTTGTTGTAGAAGTCGCGGACCTCGACCGCGCCGAGCGGCTTGGTCATCACGCCGTCCGCGTTCAGGCCGGAACCGGCGGCGCGGCCGTGATCGGAGGCGATCTTCCCGAGCGCGGCCAGCGTCACCCAGGAAAGACGGCACCCCGGCGTTTCCTTGCTCAGCGCGACGGTGGTCTTCGCGTAGCCGGTCATCGCGCGCAGCGGGATGTCGAGCCAGCCGCTGGTCTTCGACACCCAGGCGTCGAACTCCTGCCCCATCCGCTGGGGGACCTTCGGCTGTTCCTTCGGCATTTCCGCCGGGGCGGACGACGGCGACGGCGGCGCGGGCGGGGCCGAGGACTGGACGGCGGCGGCCTCCGTCTTCGGCGCGTCCTTCGGTGCGAAGGTGATGGCGGCGACGAGTGCGGCGCCCGCGACGACGACGGCGGCGATGATCACCGGGAGTCTGCGGCGGCGCGAGGTTTCCTGTTCCATCACCGGCCCCCGGTGATCCGGCCGAGGACGAACTCGCGGAAGGCGTCGACGTCGGTGGTCAGCGCGACGTCGATGGTGCGGCCCGGCACGGCCTGCGGATCGGTGCTTCGCAGCCTTCGCCGGTCTACCAGTGTCGCGCCGCGCGCGGGGCCGAAGCCGCACTCGACGTCCACGGGGTACGACTCGAGGTCGAGGATGCCCGGCCGGATCGCTTCGGCCACCGCGACCGCGTCGTGCATGACCATCCCCGGCATGCCGAGGATCGGGGTGTAGTGCTTCACGTACGTCGGGGTCAGCGCTTCGAGTGCCGCGCCGAGCGGGCCGGACGCGGCGAGTTTGCCCAGCCAGTCCGTGTCGACCGAGCATTGGTGCGTGATGTCCAGCGGGACCAGCACCGTCGGGATGTCCTCTTCGACCAGCACCCGGCGCGCGGCCTCGGGATCGCTCCAGATGTTGAACTCGGCCGCCGTGGTGGAGTTCCCCTTGGTCACCCCGCCGCCCATGACGACGATCCGGCCGATCTTCTCGCGGATGCCCGGATGGGCCGCCAGCAGCAGCGCGATATTCGTCAGCGGGCCGATCGGGGCGATGGTCACCGGCTCGTCGGCGGCTTCCAGCAGATCCACCAGCAGCCGGACGGCGCCGCGTTCGTCGAGCGGGCGCTTCGCCTCCGGCAGCGTCCCGGCGTGGCCGGAAAGGCCGTCCTGGCCGTGGACGTACCCGGCCGGCTTGGCGTTGTCGTACACCAGCGGCCGCGCGGCGCCGGCGGCGACCGGGATGTCGTCGCGGCCGAAGAGCTGCAGCAGGCGGCGGGCGTTGGCGGTGGTGTGGCTCAGCGGGACGTTGCCGAACACCGTGGTCACGCCGAGGAGGTCGACGTCCTCGGATTGCGTGGCCAGCGCCAGCGCGAAGGCGTCGTCGACCCCCGGGTCGGTGTCGATGATCAGCTTGGTGCCCATGCGCGTGCTCCCCTTTGCGGTCGGCGGCCTGAACACAGGTTACGGTCACCGGTATGACGTCCATGTGGGGTGCGCCCGCGCTGTCGCGGCTCCGCGCTTGGGGCCAGGCCCGTCGTGATCCGCGTCAGGCGAAGTTCCTGACCAAGGATTCGCTGCGCTGGGTGCTGCGAAACCGCGCGTACACGCCTTGGTACCTGGTCCGCTACTGGCGGCTGCTGAAGTTCCGGATCGCGAACCCGCACATCATCCTGCGGGGGATGGTGTTCCTCGGCAAGGACGTCGAGATCCACTGCCGCCCCGGCTACGGGCGGCTGGAGATCGGCCGCTGGGTGCACATCGGCGACGGCAACGCGATCCGCTGCCACGAGGGTTCGCTGCGCATCGGCGACAAGGCGGTGTTCGGGCGGCAGAACGTCCTCAACGGCTACCTCGACATCGAACTCGGCGCGGCCACGCTCGTCGCGGACTGGGTGTACATCTGCGACTTCGACCACGTCACCACCGACATCACCGTCCCGATCAAGGATCAGGGCATCGTGAAGTCGCCGGTGCGGATCGGGCCGGACACCTGGATCGGCACCAAGGTCTCCGTGCTCAAGGGCACCCGGGTCGGCCGCGGCTGCGTCCTCGGCGCGCACGCCGTGGTGCGGGGCGAGATCCCGGACTACTCGATCGCCGTCGGTTCGCCGGCACGGGTGGTGCGGAACCGGCAGGACGACTACGCCGCCGACGCTGCCCGCCGCGAAGCCGTCGCCGACATGGCGCGCAAGGCGAACAAGGCACTGCAGAAAACCCTGGGCGTCGATTCCTGACCAGCCGTGTGTCGTCCGTCTGATCACGCGTGTCGTCCGCTCGATCACGCGTGTCGTCCGTCTGATCACGGCCACCAGGACAGTGCTTGGAAGCTGTCCGGCGGATCTGCTCGATGCGGTGATATCCAGGTGGACGACTCGCGTGATCCAACGGACGACACGCGTGATCAGATGGACGACTCGCCCAGCGAACGGAACTAGCCGCGCAGCTGCTCCCGGACCTCCATGAGCGCGAAGCCCAGGAGGTTCTGCCCGCGCCAGTAGTCGGGGCGCGTGGCGTTCTTGTCCTCGCGGGCGAGGCCGCTGCCCCAGACCAGGTCCATCCTGGAGGCCTCGACGATCACCTTGTCGCCCGTGGCCAGCAGGAACTCACGCTCTTCGGCGTGCTGGCGGAACTTCTCGAGGTTGCCGTCGATGACGATGTCGAAGCGGTGCCGCTCCCAGACCTCGGCGTCGAAACCGGTGACCTCGCGGCCGAGGATCTTGGCGGTTTTGGGGTCCGGCGCCCGACGGATGTTCGCCGCGGCCGCGTGATCGCCGAACAGTTCCGCCTTGCTCGCCATCATGAAGTGCTCGGCCGTCGGGTAGCGCTCGCCGTTCACCACGAACGGCGCCAGCCACCACTGGCTCAGGCAGGCCGCGTTGATCCGGCCGCTTTTGAGCGGGGTGTGGCCGTAGAAGAGCTGGTACTCGGGTTCCGCGCCGCTGTGGACCAGCTCGCGCAACGCATCGAGACTCCGGACTCCGTCGACCTTGCTCACCATGGCGACCAGTGGACCACAGGCCACCGACGACTTCCGCAGTGGCCCACCGCGGAGGTTCAGACCAGGAAATGGAACAGCGGGCTTCCCGGCTCCACCCGCTCCACCTGCAGCGGGCTCGCCTCCAGCCGGTGCAGCAGGCCTTCCAGGTCGCCGGGCCGCGCGAGTTCGACGCCGATCAGCGCCGGGCCGGTCTCGCGGCTGTTGCGTTTCACGTACTCGAACCGCGTGATGTCGTCGTCCGGCCCGAGGACCTCGTCGAGGAACCGCCGCAGCGCGCCGGGCTCCTGCGGGAAACCCACCAGGAAGTAGTGCTTCAGCCCTTCGTGGATCAGCGACCGTTCGAGCACTTCGCCGTAGCGGCTGACGTCGTTGTTGCCGCCGGAGACGACGCACACCACGATCTGCCCGGGATCGATCTTCACCGTCGTGCCCAGCGCGGCCGTCGCGAGCGCGCCCGCGGGCTCGGCGATCACGCCGTCGGACTGGTACATCGCGAGCATTTCCGTGCAGATCGCGCCTTCGGTGACGTCGGTGAGCTCGACCCCGCCGTCACGGACCAGCGGGTACGTCACCGCTCCGGCCTGCGCGACCGCCGCGCCGTCCACGAAGGTGTCGACGCTTTCGAGCCGCACCGGCTCACCGGCCGCCAGCGCGGCCGCCATGCAGGTCGCGCCCGCCGGTTCGACGCCGACGATCCGCATCTCCGGCGCCCGTTCCGCGGCCCACGCGGCGATCCCCGCGAGCAGCCCGCCCCCGCCGACCGGCACCACCATCACGTCCGGGATGAACCCGAGCTGCGCGACGACCTCCATCGCGACCGTGCCCTGACCGGCCACCGTCTCCGGCGCGTCGAAGGCGGGGACCAGCGTCGCGCCGGTGCTCTCCGCGTCCTGCTTCGCTGCGGTGAAGGCGTCTTCGTAGGTCTCTCCGACGACTATGACTTCGATATGCGAGCCGCCCAGTGTCGCGATCCGCTCGCGCTTCTGCCGGGGAGTCGTGCCGGGAACGTAGACGCGGCCGTTCGCGCCGAGCCGGCGGCACGCGTACGCGACGCCCTGCGCGTGATTGCCCGCGCTCGCGCAGACGACGCCGCGCTCCCGGTGCTCCGCGTCGAGCTGGACGATGAAGTTGTAGGCGCCGCGGATCTTGTACGAGCGCACGGTCTGCAGGTCTTCGCGTTTGAGCCAGACCCGGGCGTCGACCCGCGCCGAGAGCCGCTCGTTCGGTTCGAGCGGCGTGCGGGTCACCACCCCGGCCAATCGCTTGGCGGCCTCTTCGACCGTTCGGGCGCTCACCGTTTCGATCCCTCGCACGAATGCTGAATGTACTGACCGGCCCCGGCCACGACGGAGAGACGTCCGCTTTCCGCCTGGGCCGGTGCAACCGAACCGGGCACGGCGACCGTCTCCCGGTCATGACGGCGTTCACCCGGTCCCTCGCGCTCGGCCTGGTCGTACTGCTCACGGCCTGCGGAGCGGAACCCACCCGTGAGGAACTTCCGGCACCGCTGCCCGTCACCCAGCAGGTGACGCCCGGCACGGCAGCGGCGGTCAAGGCGGCCGGCGGTTTCGGGCTCGACCTGCTCACCGCGCCGGCGCTGGCGGGCGGGGCGAACCTGGTGCTGTCCCCGGCGAGCGTGTCCACCGCGCTGCAAATGGTCGGCGCGGGCGCGAAGGGCGACACCGCCACGCAGATCCGGAAGGTGCTGCGACTTCCCGGAGACGGACCTCCCGTCCCGCCGGTCGTCGGCCACGAGGACCTGAAGGTGTCGAACACCGCCTGGATCCAGCGAGGGCTCGGGATCAAGCCCGGATACCGGGACGTTTTGCGCGACCGGTTCGGTGCGGCGACGAGCGAGGAGGACTTCGCCGCCGACCCCGGCGGCGCCCGCGACCGGATCAACCGGACGGTGGCGGACCAGACCGAGGGGAGGATCCCCGACCTCTTCCCGGAGACGACGATCACCGGCGACACCAGACTCGTCCTCGCCAACGCCCTGTACCTGAAAGTGCCCTGGGCGCGGGAGTTCCCCCGCGACCGGACGGCGGACGCGCCGTTCACCCGGGCCGACGGGTCGACGGTCACCGTCCCGATGATGCGCACCGAGCCGGAGGTTCGGTTGGGCTACGCCGAAGGGCCGGGCTACCAGGCGGTCACACTGCCTTACCGCGGCGGGCGGCTGGCCTTCACCGTGATCGTGCCCGCGGCGATCGACGCCTTGCGCGGCAAGGGAATCGCCGCGCTGCTCGGCGAGATCCGGCCGGCCACCGTGGAACTGGCCATGCCCAGGTTCACCGTCAGGTCCGCGCTGGACCTGACGGCGCCGCTCAAGGAGGCGGGCATGCCCTCGGCGTTCGAACCCGGCGCCGACTTCAGCGGCATCACCGAAGAAACCCGGCTGCGGATCGCTTCCGTGCAGCACAAGACCTTCGTCCAGGTCGACGAGGAGGGCACCGATGCCGCGGCGGCCACGGGGGTCGACGCCCGCGCCGTGTCCGCGGAGCTGATGCGCACCGTGACCGTCGATCGCCCGTTCCTCTTCGTCATCACCGACACGGCCACCGGGTCGCCGCTGTTCCTCGGCCGGATCGGCGACCCGGCGGCGTGACCGCTAGTGGAACGCGGCCAGATGCGTCCGTGCCCAGGTCGCGAACGGTCGCGGCTCCCGCCCCGTGAGGTCCTGGACGGCCCCCGTGACCGCCGAGTCGTCGAACTCGCCCTCGGCGAAGAAACGGAAGAAGGCGTCGACGTACTTCTCCGGCATCTCCGCGCTCATCGTCACGCGGGCCTCGGCGTCCGAAAGCGGTTCCAGCCGTAGCTCCCGGCCGAGCAGTTCACTCAGGACACGGAGCCGGTCGGCGGGCCGGAGCGAACCCGGCCCGGTGATGGCGTACGCGAGCCCCTCGTGTCCCGGTGTGGTCAGCGACTCCGCGGCGACGGCGGCGATGTCGTACGGGTCGATCGTCGCCACCGGGACGTTCGCGAACGGCTCGCGGACGACATCCCCGGCGCGAAGCTGGGGGACCCACCGCAGCGAATTCGACATGAACCCGCTCGGCCGCAGGAAGGTCCACGCCAGCTTCGAAGCGCGCACCGCCGCCTCGGCCGCCATGTGCATCCCCGCGACGGCGTTGTCGGCGTGCCCGCCGACGACCGAACGGGACGACAGCAGCGTGACCTGTTCGACGCCCGCGTCCCGCATCACCGCGAGCGCGCCGGGCATGTCCTCGTAGCCGCCGAGCAGGAAGACCGCCCGGACACCGGCCAACGCGGGCTTCAGGCTCGCCGGCTCGTTGAGATCGCCCGTCACTCCTTCGACGCCGTCCGGCAACGGCCGCGGCGTGCGGACCAGCGCTCTGACGGGATGCCCGCCACGCGCCAGGATTCCGGTCAGTTCCGAGCCGACGTTGCCGCCTGCCCCGGTCACCAAGATCATGTAGTTCTCCCCAGTGCGGTGGCCGCCGTCACAGGCCGCGGCCGTCGTCGGTCACCCTGCCAGGGAGATCAGGGCGGCTCAAGGCGACTTGGGCACCGCCGGGTACGGGACGAAGGTGCTCGTGTTCTCGTCGACGGTCAGCTGTTTGCCGATCGTCGGGAACGCGCGCTGCGAGCAGGCCGGGCGTTCGCAGACTTTGCACCCCATGCCGATCGGGGTGGCCGCGGCCCGGTCGTCGAGGTCGAGCCCGGTCGAGTAGATCAGCCGTTTCGCGTGCCGCAGTTCGCAGCCGAGGCCGACGGTGAACGTCTTGCCGGGGCTGCCGTAGCCGCCGATGTTGCGGGACACCGTCCGCGCGACCCAGAAGTAGCTCTTCCCGTCGGGAAGGGTCGCGATCTGGGTGAGGATCTTGCCGGGCTGGGCGAACGCCTCGTAGATGTTCCACAGAGGACACGCGCCGCCGACGCGGGAGAAGTGGAAACCCGCGGCGGACTGGCGTTTCGACATGTTCCCCGCCCGGTCGACCCGCACGAACGAGAACGGCACGCCGCGGTTCTTCGGACGCTGCAACGTCGAGAGCCGGTGGCAGACGGTCTCGAAGCCGACGCCGAAGTGGTCGCACAGCCGCTCGATGTCGTAGCGGAAGCGTTCCGCGCTCGCCAGGAACGGTCCATAGGGGAGGATCAGCGCGCCCGCGAAGTAGTTCGCGAGCCCGACGCGGGCCAGCGAACGCGCGGCGGGCCCGGAGAACGCCCACGAGTCGGCGAGCTCGGTGATCAGGTCGTCGTATTCCAGCAACGCGATCTGCGAGGCCATCCGGAACGCCTGCTGCCCGACGCGCAGGCTGGGCGCCAGCCGCAGCACTCGCGGCCCCGGTTCGTACCGGTGCTGTTCGCCGTTGGTCTCGTCGATGCCCTCGTTCGTGACGTCGACGCCGTAGCGCTGGATCAGGGTCTCCTTCAGCGCCGCGAGCACCTGGCCACGCTGCAGGGGGATGTCGTGCGCCATCCGTTCGGCGCGTTCGTCCAGCTCGGCGACGTAGTTCTCCCGTTCGTAGAAGAAGTCGCGGACCTCTTCGTGCGGCAGGGCGGTCGCGGCGCTGCCGTGCAGGCCGAGGCCGTTTTCCATGGTCAGCGCGGCGGTGTTCTCCACGGCGTTGCGGTAGCTGCGGTGCAGTTTGACCAGGGCCTGGGCGATCGTCGGCAGGTTCGTGGCGAGGTCGTTGAGCTCGCTGTTCGTGACGTCCACGCCGAGGACCTCGTCGAGCAGCGCTTCCTTCACGTCCGCGACGAGCCGGGCGGTGTCGTTGTTCGCGAAGAACTCGGTGTCCACACCGAACGCCTGCGTGATGCGAAGGAGCACCGGGACGGTCAGCGGACGCGAGTTGTGCTCGATCTGATTGAGGTAACTGGGTGAGATCTCCAGCACACGAGCGAGATCGGCCTGGCTCATCGACCGGCTTTCGCGCAGATGCCGCAGCTTCGCTCCGGCGAAGGTTTTGTCCACTGAGGCCTCTCTGTCCGCAAGGTTTCCGGGCCTGAACGATTCAGTGAACGGTCAAGCCCGTGGATTTTGCCCCGACTTGCGAATCTGCGATTCGCAACCTTTGCAAGATGCTACGGAAGCTTCGCAGAAATTGGCAAATTGGAGGCCTGGATCGGCTTTCCCCAGTCATGTCAGGGTCGGATCAGGAAAGGCGATCACTCGCAAACTTCGCAACACCGGGAGAATCCGATGACTCAGCACGCGCAGCAGCTGGAGCAGGCGGCCGCCGAACTGGCCAAGCAGTGGGAGACCGACCCCCGCTGGGCGGGCGTGAAGCGTTCGTACTCCGCGGCTGACGTGGTCAAGCTGCGCGGCAGCGTGGTCGAGGAGCACACGCTCGCTCGCCGCGGCGCCGAGAAGCTGTGGGACCTCCTGCACAACGAGGACTACGTCCACTCGCTGGGCGCCCTGACCGGTAACCAGGCGGTGCAGCAGGTCCGCGCCGGCCTGAAGGCCATCTACCTGTCGGGCTGGCAGGTCGCCGCCGACGCCAACCTCTCCGGCCAGACCTACCCGGACCAGAGCCTCTACCCGGCCAACTCGGTGCCCGCCGTCGTCCGCCGCATCAACAACGCGCTGGGCCGCGCCGACCAGATCAACTGGGCCGAGGGCAACACCGACATCGACTGGTACGCCCCGATCGTCGCCGACGCCGAGGCCGGCTTCGGCGGCCCGCTCAACGCCTTCGAGCTGATGAAGGGCATGATCGCCGCCGGTGCCGCGGGTGTGCACTGGGAGGACCAGCTCGCGTCCGAAAAGAAGTGTGGTCACCTCGGCGGCAAGGTGCTGATCCCGACCAAGCAGCACGAGCGCACGCTGAACGCCGCCCGCCTCGCCGCGGACGTGCTGAACGTGCCGTCGCTGATCGTCGCCCGCACCGACGCGCAGGCCGCCACGCTGATCACCAGCGACGTCGACGAGCGTGACCGCAAGTACGTCACCGGCGAGCGCACCGCCGAGGGCTTCTACAACGTCACCAACGGCATCGACCCCTGCATCGACCGCGGTCTCGCCTACGCCGAGTACGCCGACCTGCTGTGGATGGAGACCTCCAAGCCGGACCTCGAGGTCGCCCGCCAGTTCGCCGAGGCGATCAAGGCCAAGTACCCGGACCAGATGCTGGCCTACAACTGCTCGCCGTCGTTCAACTGGAAGAAGCACCTGGACGACGCGACGATCGCGAAGTTCCAGCGCGAGCTCGGCCACATGGGCTACAAGTTCCAGTTCATCACCCTGGCGGGCTTCCACGCCCTGAACTACTCGATGTTCGACCTGGCGCACGGTTACGCCCGCGAGGGCATGACCGCCTACGTCGACCTGCAGGAGCGCGAGTTCGCTTCGGAGGACCGCGGTTACACCGCCACGAAGCACCAGCGCGAGGTCGGCACCGGCTGGTTCGACAACGTCGCGACCGCGCTGAACCCGGAGAGCTCGACCACCGCGCTCGCCGGTTCCACCGAGGCCGAGCAGTTCTGATCCCTCGCAAGTAGGTGCCAGGTGGCGGTCTCCCGTCTCCCAGTGGGAGACCGCCACCGCCCTTCCCCCTCTATCTCTCGCGAAGCCCAGCGGAGGCACACCATGGTTGAGAAGCTGAACTACCGGATCGACGTCTGCGGACCTGCCGGTGACCGGTTCGACGAGATCCTCACCCCGGCCGCACTGGACTTCGTGGCCAAGCTCGACAACGCGTTCGCCGGCCGCCGCCGCGAGCTGCTCGACGCCCGCCGTCTGCGCCGCGAGAAGCTCCAGTCCGGTGAGGAGCCGCTGGGCTTCCTGCCCGGGACGCGTGCCATCCGCGACGACAGCAGCTGGTCGGTCGCCCCGGCCGCGCCCGGTCTCGAAGACCGCCGCGTCGAGATCACCGGCCCGACCGACCGCAAGATGACGGTCAACGCGCTGAACTCCGGCGCGAAGGTCTGGCTCGCCGACTTCGAGGACGCGACCTCGCCGACCTGGCACAACGTGATCGACGGCCAGCTCAACCTGTTCGACGCGATCCGCCGCAACATCGACTTCACCACCGAGGCGGGCAAGCGCTACACGATCGGCGAAGAGCCCGCGACGATCGTCGCCCGCCCCCGCGGCTGGCACCTGGTGGAGAAGCACATCCGCATCGACGGCCGCCCGGTCTCGGCGAGCCTGGTCGACTTCGGCCTCTACTTCTTCCACAACGCGCGCCAGCTGCTGGCCCGCGGCAGCGGCCCGTACTTCTACCTGCCGAAGCTCGAGAACCACCTCGAAGCGCGGCTGTGGAACGACGTCTTCCTGCTGGCGCAACGGGAACTCGGCATCCCACGCGGCTCCGTCCGGGCCACCGTGCTGATCGAGACGATCACCGCCGCGTTCGAGATGGAGGAGATCCTCTACGAACTGCGCGAGCACGTCTCCGGGCTGAACGCCGGCCGCTGGGACTACATCTTCAGCGTCATCAAGAACTTCTCCTCGCACGGCGCGGACTTCGTGCTGCCTGACCGCGCGCAGGTGACGATGACCGTCCCGTTCATGCGGGCCTACACCGAACTGCTGGTGCGCACCTGCCACAAGCGCGGGGCGCACGCCATCGGCGGCATGGCCGCGTTCATCCCGAGCAAGGACCCGGAGATCAACGCGACCGCGCTCGAGAAGGTCCGTCAGGACAAGGAACGCGAGGCGAACGACGGTTTCGACGGCTCGTGGGTCGCGCACCCCGGTCTCGTCCCGGTCTGCCGCGAGGTGTTCGACGAGGTGCTCGGCGGCTGGCCCAACCAGCTCGGCAAGCTCCGTGAGGACGTCGTCGTCACCGCCGAGGACCTGCTCGACGTCGCCAGCGCGGGCGGCGAGGTCACCGAAGCCGGTGTCCGCGCCAACATCAACGTCGCGCTGCG
Organism: Amycolatopsis coloradensis; assembly: GCF_037997115.1. Classification (NCBI taxonomy): domain Bacteria; kingdom Bacillati; phylum Actinomycetota; class Actinomycetes; order Pseudonocardiales; family Pseudonocardiaceae; genus Amycolatopsis; species Amycolatopsis coloradensis. The sequence continues at coordinate 7,311,166 of NZ_CP150484.1, read as the reverse complement.
CTACATCGACGCGTGGCTGCGCGGTACGGGCGCGGCGGCGATCCACAACCTGATGGAGGACGCCGCCACCGCCGAGATCGCCCGCTGCCAGGTGTGGCAGTGGATCCGCAACGGCACGAAGCTCGAAGACGGCACCGCGCTCACCCGCGAGCTGGCCGTGTCCTATTTGGACGAGGAGCTGGCGTCGGTGCGGGCCGAGCTGGGCGAGGGCAACCGGCTCGGCGACGCCTACGAGATCTTCACCGAGACCGCGCTGGGCGAGAAGCTGCCGAGCTTCCTCACCACCGGCGCGTACGCGCGATACCTGACCGCGCGGTGACGCAGGCTCCGGCCGCCTCTACCTGACGCGGGGCGGCCGGGTTCCACACCGGTTTGGGACGGTGTGGCCCAACGGGTCCGGTGGCGGCGGCTCCCCGCCACCGGACCCGCTTCACGCGCGCGCCCCTCCGGTAGCGCCTTTCGGGCGTGCGCCCGTCGCGGAGGCCCCGTCCTCACCACACCACCGTGGACGGGGCCTTCGCGGCTTTCCGCCGTGCGCGAAAGCGGCGGCGAGGGATCCTCGGGCAGGTCGCGATCGCGGGATGACGATCCTGAAGTTCAGCGGCGAGGTCGCCGAGTTCCATCAGCGCTACCGCCGCGGCTACCCCGTCGAAGTCTTCGACAAGCTGGTGGCGGAATTCGGGCTGTCCACCGAGGACACGGCACTGGACCTCGGCTGCGGCACCGGTCAGCTGAGCGCTGCCATTTCCCCGTACGCGCCGTTCGTGGAGCCGGTCCAGGTACGGATGCTGACCGGCAGAAAGGGATGAACCGGTCACGGACCGCGAATAGGTAGGGATACGTAGTGATTCCCCCGTTGTTTCGGCGGCGGGTCGCGCGGATGCTCGGCGCCGGGTGAGAATTCCGCCCGTTTCCCCGAGGAGCCACCATGAAGAAGCAGTTGAGGACCCTCTTGGCCGCGACCTTCGCCGTCCTCGCCGTCGCCCTCGCCGCCCCGGCGGTGTCCGCTTCGGCCGGGGTCTCGGTGCAGCCGGACTGTGTTCGGCCCTGCCACTTCTGATCTTCGTCACCTAGAGCAGCCCCGGGGGTCGCGCCCCTCGCGACCCGCGACGCTCGTGAAGGGGATCCGGGTCCCCCGACGTCCCGGATTCCCCTTCGCCCCGCGCCACCGCCGCAAAGCGGCTGCTCGGCCGAAGTAACTCGCCCTTCACACCTTTCCCAAGTACATGAAGGGTCCTTCACGTACTTCGAGCGGCGCGAAGGGCATCAGGACGGCACGACCCACACGCGCCTCCGCGATTGGTCCTCTGAATGCGTCGAGCGATCAGGGCTCGAAGGCGTTACCGGTCGCGATCTTCGGCCGCCCCAGTTCCACCGGCTCCCCGGCGCGAGCCCGCCGGTAGACCGCGACGGTCGCTTCGGCGATCCGCCCCCAGTCGAAGTCCGCGGCCAGGCGCGACTGCGCGGTCAGCGCGCGGCGGGCGGCCGCGACCTCGTCGTCCAGCACCGCCTCGACGGCGTCCCCGAGGGCGTCGACGTCGCCGGGGCTGAACGCCAGGCCGGTCTCGCCGTCGACGACGACCTCGCCGAGCCCGCCCGCGGTCGAAGCGACCAGGGGCGCCTTCGCGGCGGCCGCCTCCAGGGCGACGATCCCGAACGGCTCGTAGCGGCTGGGCAGCACGACGGCGTCGGCCGCGGCCAGTACGGCGCGCAGTTCGCGGTCGGACAGGTGCCCGACGAAGTCCACCGCGCGGCGGACGCGCAGCTTGCGGGCCTGGTCGACCAGTTCCTCCAGATGCCGTCCCTTGCCGGCGACCACCAGCCGCGTCCCCGGTTTGGCGCGGCGGATCCGGGGGAGCGCGGCGAGCAGGTCCTGCACGCCCTTCTCCCATTCCAACCGTCCGAAGTAGAGCAGCAGGGGCGCGCCGGAGGGGCTGTAGACCTCGCGCGCGTGCGCGACCTCCTCCGCGGGCACCTGCCAGGTGCGTTCCTCGATGCCGTTGTGGATCACGGTGACCGCGTCACCGTCGACCTCGAACAGATGCGCCACCTCGCGGCGCATGGCCTGCGAACAGGTGATCAGCGCGTCCGAGCGGTTCGCGAGCCACCATTCGACCGAGTGAACCTGCTGGTTCAGCGGATGCGAGAGCCAGCCGGAGTGCCGCCCGGCCTCGGTGGCGTGGATCGTGCCGACCAGCGGCACCCGCGCGGCCTCCGCGATCGCGATCGCGGGATGGGTGACCAGCCAGTCGTGCGCGTGCACCACGTCCGGCTGCCAGGTGCGCAGCAGGTCGGTGGCGGCGCGGACCATCGCGTGCCCCATGGCCAGCGTCCACGCGACGAGGTCCCGTTCGAAGGTCACGTGCATCGGGTCTTCGGCGACCCGGATGATCCGGACGCCCTCGACCACGCGATCGGTCCTGGGGTGGGTCTCGGCGTCGGTGCCCGCCGTGTGACGGCACAGGACGACCACGTCGTGCCCCTGCCGGGCGAGATGCCGGGCCAGGGCGTGGACGTGCCGTGCGAGTCCGCCGACGACCACGGGTGGGTACTCCCACGACAACATCAGCACGCGCATGGGTGGAGGTTACTCGTGAGTCGGTCGTCACCGGGACGGGGCGATCACCCCTGCCGGTGAACCCGATCGAGGGCGACAGGAGCGACGATCTTTGCCACCATCGGGTTGATGACGTCCTCGGTGAACGCGGCCGGACCGGCCTTCGAAACCGTCGAATCGGTGCTCTCGACGCCGTGGTCCGCGCAGGTCGGGCCCGGCAACGCGCTGCCGGAGTACCCGCGTCCGCGGCTGGTCCGCGAACGCTGGCTGAACCTCAACGGCGTCTGGGAGTACGCGGGCAGCGGCTCGCCCGGCCGGAACGGGTACGGCGAGCGGATCCTGGTGCCGTTCCCGCCGGAGTCGGCGCTCTCCGGTATCGGACGGCGGGACGAAACCCTCTGGTACCGCAAGGTTTTCGAGGTCCCGTCCGGCTGGGACGGTCAGCGCGTGCTGCTCCACTTCGGCGCCGTCGACCAGTCCGCGACGGTCTGGGTCAACAACCAGGAGGTGGCCGTCCACGAGGGCGGGTACACGGCCTTCAGCGCGGACATCACCGGCGTGCTGCGCCCGTCGGGATCGCAGGAACTGACCGTCCGGGCCACGGACCGCACCGACGCTTCGACACACCCCGTCGGCAAGCAGCGGAACGACCCGAAAGGGATCTTCTACACCGCCGCGTCGGGTATCTGGCAGACCGTCTGGCTGGAGCCGGTGCCGTCCGAGCGCGTCGGGGATCTCCAGGTGACGTCAGACCTCGAAGGGGTGACGGTTGTGCCCAAGGTCACAGGCGGCGCCCGGGTGGAGCTGATCGTGAGCGAGCCCGATGGCCCCGAAGTGGCACGTGCCGCGGAGGACGTGGGACGCCGGTTGCGTGCGGAGGTGCCTTCGCCGCGCCTCTGGACGCCCGATGATCCGTATCTCTACGACCTTCAGGTCCGTTTGCTCGACGAGAGCGGCAACCCGCTCGACGTCGTCGAGTCCTACACCGGGCTCCGCACGATCGGGACGGTCTCCGACGCCCAGGGCAGGCCGCGGATCGCGCTCAACGGCCGGATCACCTTCCTCCACGGCCCGCTCGACCAGGGTTACTGGCCGGACGGGATCCACACCGCCCCCACCGACGAGGCGTTGCGGTTCGACCTGGAGAAGACCAAGGAACTCGGCTTCAACTTCGTCCGCAAACACGTCAAGGTCGAGCCGGAGCGCTGGTACCACTGGACGGATCGGCTGGGCCTACTCGTCTGGCAGGACATGCCGTCGCTCACCGTCTCGTTCGACGGCCCGCCCGGGACGGCGCCCGATCCGGTGCCGGAGGCGAAGGCGCGGTTCGAAGAGGAATTGACCGAGATGGTCGAGCAGTTGCGCGGGGTGACCTCGATCGTCGGCTGGGTGCCGTTCAACGAGGGCTGGGGCGAATTCGACACCGCGCGGATCGCGAACCTGGTGAAGGACCTCGACCCGACCAGGCTCGTCGTCGCGAACAGCGGAGTGAACTGCTGCTTCTCGCGGCCGGACACCGGCGCGGGCGACATCTACGACGACCACACCTACGTCGGGCCGGGAAAGCCCTCGGTGAAGGACCACAGGGTGATCGTCGACGGCGAGTACGGCGGCCTCGGCCTGGTCCTCGACGAGCATCGCTGGCCCGGGGAGCCGCAGGCCTACGAGATGACGCTGACCTCGGCACAGCTGACGAAGCGCTATGCCGAGGTCAGCGAGCATCTCGAACGGATCATCGCCGGAACCGGTCTTTCCGGCGCGATCTACACCCAGACCACCGACGTCGAGAACGAGGTCAACGGCCTGCTCACCTACGACCGGCGGGTGGTGAAGGCGGACGCGCCGACCGTCGCCACCCGTAATCGCGCGGTCATCGAGGCGGGTCAGTCCGGCTGAGCCTCCACCGGACCACCCGAATCCCGGACCCGGACGGGCACCCCGAGCAGCTGAGAAGGCAGCTGCCCGGGGTCGTGACCGGGGGTCATCCACACGTCGATCGTGGGTGCCCCCTCGGCCTCGCCCTGCCCGACGCCGACCACTCCGGGGACGTCGTCGAGCCACCGGGACGCCGCCACGAGCGCGGCATCGACGTCGGAGACTTCGTCGGCCACTACGGGTGCACCCGGATCCCGAGCGACGCTTCGACCAGCGAGATCCGGTTGATCACGGTGACCACCGGCGAGCCGGCGAACAGCAGGCCGACGGCGTTCTCGCTCAGGTCCGCCACGAGGCTGCCCGAGTCGCCACCGGCCGACATGTCGGTGGTCAGCAGCTGCTGCGCGAACCGGGCCACCCTGCCTCCGCCGTAGTTCACGTCGACGGTGGCGTTGATGTTCGTGATCCGCCCGGTCGTCCAGTTCGTGGTCCGGCCGGTCTTCTGCACGAGCGTGCCGACCGCGGGCGCCACGTTGGTGCCCTTGAGCTCGCCGACCCAGAAGATCCGCCGGTCGAGGTCGTGGAACTGGCCTTCGGCGATCGCGGCGTCGACGAAGTTCAACGGCACCGGCTGCCCCGGCTGGATGAACTTGATCGGCACGAACCGGCTCAGCCTGGCGATGACGTCGGTGGGGACGACGCCGCCGTCGAACGGGCCGGGCTGCAGGATCGGGTCGCCGATGGCGGCGGCGTTGGAGTTCGCCAGCACGTGGTTGTTGCTCAGGATGTAATATCTCGGCGGTTTGCCCGGCAGTGCCGACGCGTCGTAGACCGCGGTGCCGTAGGTGCCGGCGGTGATCTTGAAGTGGCCGACGCTCAGCCCGCCGAACGCCGGACGGAACTTCTTGGCGAGGGTGAACGGACCGACCTGCTCACGGGCGAGTTCGTCGGGGCGGCTCAGTGCCGGCGCCGGTACGTCGTCGAGCACGGTGGACGAGCCGTTCGCCTTCGGTGGCGCGATACTGCGGCCCGCCTGCAGCACTCCGACCTCCTGGACGTCGGTGGGCACGCCCGCCAGCGTCGCCGGGACGAGGTCGTCGTCGCGCAGCATCTCGTGCGGCAGTTTCGTGTCGACCAGGACGGTGATCGCCTTTTCGCCGGTGTCCCTGCCCCCGGACCATTTGGTACCGAGTGCGACACCCACCACGTTCTGCCGGTTCAGCAACGCCTCCTCCTCGGCCGCCTGCACGCTCGCGAGGGAGAGGAAATCGTCCGGGATCATATTGTTCTCGATCATGTCGGCCACACTTTTCTGGTTGTCGGCGTTGACGAAGTGCGGGAGTCCCGACGAAAGAGTGTTCTCCTGTCCGCGGGGTGGCGCCATAGTGCAATCGGGTACGGCGCTTCACTCGGCGATGTCAGTATTTCCCTTGCGTGGCAATGGTTTGTGATCGAGCAACCAGTCATCGTGCGAGTGGTGGGGATATTCGGGGACTTTGGTCACCGGATCGCCGGAAAGGAAACGGGCGGGTTCGCCGGATCGCTCCGGAAACCCGCCCGTCTCGGGAAAAGCGTGCGTCAGCCGATCGTGGCGTCGATCGCCTTGGTGATCACTTCGTCTTCGGGTTCGGTACGCGGGCGGAATCGTCCCACCACTTCACCGGACGGGGCGACGAGGAACTTCTCGAAATTCCACTGCACGTCGCCGGCGGCGCCTTCCGCGTCGGCCGCCTTCGTCAGTTCGGCGTAGAGCGGGTGACGGGTTTCGCCGTTCACGTCCAGCTTTTCGAACAGCGGGAACGAAACGCCGTACGTCGTCGAGCAGAAGGCCTGGATCTCCTCGGCGGTGCCCGGCTCCTGTCCGGCGAACTGGTTGCACGGGAACCCGACGACGGAGAAACCCTTGTCCGCGTAGCGTTCCTGCAGCTTCTCCAGCCCGGTGTACTGCGGGGTCAGCCCGCATTTCGACGCCACGTTCACCACCAGCAGCGTCTTGCCCTCGAGCGCGCCGAGCGTCGTGTCCTCGCCCGCGAGCGTCTTCAGTGGAATGTCGTGGATCCCCATGCTCTCCCTTTCGTCATTTCCTCAGCAGGTCACGGGCGTCGACATGGCCGAAGGGCCCGTCGTCGCGCCGGAACGCTTCCGCGGTCTCCCGCGCGCGGTCGAGCGCTCCCTCGCGGAGCAGCCCGGCGAGCGTGTCGAACCGTTCGGTGTGCACCCTCGCCCGCCGCCGCGCGTAGTCGGCGGCGGAATCCTTGGTGACCATGAACGCCCAGTCGCTCGACAGCGCCAGCATCGCCTCGGCGACGGCCTGGTCGCGGACGGCGTCACGCGTCGTCGTGTCCATCCCGGCGACCAGGTCGAGCATCCGGTGCTGCAGCGCGGTGTTGTCCCGCACCATGTCGGCGACCTGCTCGCCGTCCCAGACCCGCCAGTCCTTGCCCGAGCCCCACGACGACGCCGGGAGATCGACCTTCCCGCCGAGGTGGCCCGCTTCGAGCGCGCCCTTGAGCGTGGTGACGCGGACGCCCGCCTCGGGCAGGGCGCGCAGGACACCTTCGAGCCAGGCCGGGCCCTCGTGCCACCAGTGCCCGAACAGTTCGGTGTCGTACGCGGCGACGACGAGCGATTCGCGGCCGTGCTCGGCCTTGAGCGAGCGCAACCGGGCGACGACGGTGTCGACGAAGTCCTGGACGTGGCCGCCGAGAGTGGCCGTCGCCATCGCCGGGTCGTACGGTGCCTTGTCCGGCGGCTCGACGGTCTTGCCGGTCACCCGCGAGGGTTTGAGCCCGACTTCGTGCGCCCAGGTGTGGAAATCGCGGTAGGCGGCGTGGCCGGGATAGCCGGCCTTCGGCGACCAGACGCGGTACGTGACTTCGAGGTCGCGGCCGAAGCAGACGACGTCGGAATCGCCGACGGTCCGCGCCGCCGACGTGTCACCGTGCAGGGAGGGCCCGTCGACCATGAACCGCCGGACGCCCGCGGCGGCGTACCCGGCCTCCATTCCGGGCGCGTAACCGCATTCGGGTGCCCAAATGCCTTCGGGACGTTGTCCGATCCGCAGTGCGGTGTCGGCCAGCCCGCCGCGCAGCATGAAGTCGCGCACCGCCGGGTCGAGCAGCGGCTGGAACGGGTGCGCCAGCGGGCCGCCGAGCAGCTCGATCGTCCCGTTGTCCACAAAGGACCGGAGGATCGGCGAGAAACCGTGACGCCAGCGCGTTTCGAATTCTTCCGATGCCTTCAGCGCCGTCCGGTACTCGCTCGCCGCGAGGTCGCGCAGCAGCGGGTCGCCGCGCCAGAGCGTGGACGCGTGCCAGGCGCGCAGCTGCCAATGCCCGAGCCAGTCGTGGAAGGCGTCGATGCAGTAGGGGTCGTCGAGCTGGGCGGCGAGGATCGGCGTCATGCCGAGAGTGAGGACGTCCTCGCGGCCCTCGTCGGCGAAGCGGCGCAAGAGGTCGACCATCGGCAGGTAGGAATGCGCCCACGCCTGGTAAAGCCATTCCTCGCCGACCGGCCAGGAGCCGTGATGCGGCAGCCACGGCAGATGGCTGTGCACGACGAGGCAGAACGTGCCTTCGTACTCGCTCATGCCTGCTCCTCGTAGTGGGTCGCTTTGCGTCGCATGAGCAGGCGCACTGTGTTGAATGATTCGCTCGCAAGCTCCCTCATGGGCGCACCGCCACGGCCACGAGGTCGAGGCTGGCGTCGAGGTCCTCACCGTGGATGGCGAAATCCGCGGCCTGGATGGCTTCGACATCGGCGAGCAGTTCCGCCGGCCAGGTCGCCTGCCCGGGCAGCTGCCCCATGACGACGTCGAGCTGCGCGTCGATGATCGAGCCGTTGTACTTGGCGTCGAGCTTCGCGACGCCCTCGCCGTGGTGGAGGCCGTGCAGCGTCTCGACCTCGAAACCGGCTTCACGCAGCAGTTCGTCCAATTCGGACGGTGCGAGTTCCCTGGTGTGGAACGGGTTGAGCGGAGTGTCGCTGTCCGGGGTGAAGGTCAGCCGGTTGGGTGTGGTGACGATCAGCCGTCCGCCGGGGGAGAGCACGCGGCGGCATTCGGCGAGGAAGGCACCCTGGTCCCAGAGGTGCTCGATCACCTGGAAGTTGGCGACGACGTCGACCGACGCGTCCCGCAGCGGCAGGAACACCAGGTTCGCCCTGGCCACGCCGATGCCGGGGTAGCGGCGGGCGACGTGCTCGGTGGTGGGGATGTCGTAGTCGAGCGCGAGCACCCGCTCGGCGACCGTGGCGATGAGCCCGGCGCCGTAGCCCTCACCGCACCCGGCTTCCAGGACGGTCCTGCCTTCGCACAGGGGCAGGAGCTTTTGATACGCGGCCTCGTGGCGGCGGTACCAATAGTTTTCCTCGGCGATGCCCGGCACGGTGCGTTCACCGGTGAGGTGCAGCGCTTCGGCCCTGGTGGCTGGGGTGGTCACGCCGCGACCCTACCGGCCGGTCACTTCGACCCGCGTGTCACTCTCGGTTTGCGAGCTTCGCCTACCGGGGCCTCGGGGTCGACGTCTCAGGTGCTGCCAGGCGGTCCAACAGGGTTTCCGACAGCGCCTTGAACTCCTGATGACAGCGTTGTACGAGGGTCTGCGTGCTGCCCAGGGCGCCGTCCGCTGAACGCAACTCGAACATCGGCTTACGGGCATCGTGTGCCAGCGGCATGAGGCTCTGGTAGTTCCGCATCGTGGCGATCTCGAAGTCGCTATCTGCGGACGTGTCATTGTCTAGCACGGCGTCGCGATAGACGGCGGGAATGCGATCCAGCCAACGCTGATAGGCCTTGACCGGCCGGTCTAGGTGCATGACGGGTTGCCTGATCACGTAGCCGAGTGGGCGCATGGCGCCAGGCGGGGTGGATATCGAGGACGGCGCGTTCGGAAGTACGGTTTGCTGCCAAGTCTTTCGCCAACTCCGCAGGGTGGGGCCGAGATTGTGGAGCCCGCGTAGCGAGAACAGGTCTGCGGCCAGCGGAGTGAGAACGGTGTCCGCGGAGAGGAGTGCCGCCCTGTTGATGGCTCCCAGGTTCGGGCCTACGTCGATGAGTACGATCTCGGCATCGACCTCGCGTTGTGCATGGGCGATCAGTCGATGGAACGCCGTCGTAGCCCGGAGAGCGGCTGGATCACCGGTGAAGCACTTGCCCCAAGCCTCCGAGAGTCGGTCTTCATAGGAACTCAGCTCCAGGTCGCCTGGGAGCAACCACAGCCCGTCGGTGATCCGCACCGGCTGCGAAGGTGCAATATCGCCCAGGCCCTCTCGGATCGGAGTGAGAGCGGTCGCGATCGTTCCTGTGTCTTCGGTGACAGGACTCCAGACCCGATACTTCGGTGTTTCCGCGGACCACGCCGGGCTCTGCGGCTCGTGCCACAGAATCGCGAGTTCGTCCTCGTCCAGAAATTGCGCGGTGAGATTGGACTGAGGATCGAGGTCGACGGCGAGTACCCGTTTTCCCAGTCGCTGAAGCATGTGAGCGAGATGGTAAGTTAGCGTCGTCTTGCCTACGCCGCCCTTATTGTTGAACATGGCGACCGAGGTCACTTGGTCCTCCTGATAGTGACAGACCATGAGGATGCGTCCACGACGAATTCGGGTTCGGGGTTTCCATTGCGTTCAAGAGCTGCGCGAATTCTTCCGATTCCCCTGCCGAATCGGTTCACATACCCGAGCGACTTCATAGCGGCTGCCAATGATGGGTTCCGGTAGTCGTTCACGCGGTCGAAGTTGTCGGCTCGGACCTGGCCGAAAGGCCCGCCCGGATTGGTGATCTCAATCCGGTCATCGAACCAAGCGATCCGCACCGGGGCGTTCGAGTTCTCATAGTTCCGATGCATGATCGCGTTCATGCAGGCCTCTCGGAGGGCCTCGAAGGGGTAGTCAGGCGCCTGTTCTTCACGAAACCCCTGGACCTCCGTCAGACTCGTGTGGAGGTGGCCGCGAAGCACTGCGGCCAGTCGGGTTGCGGTGCCGATGAGATTCGAACGCATTTCCTGATCGTCGGCGATCGGTGCGTCCAAGTCCTTTCCTCGGTAACGGATGAACTGTACATAGGCGCCAGGCAGATGCGCGCTCGGATCCAAGCCTAGAACGAGCAAGCCTAAAACTGTGGGTTTTCCTTCGGGGCCGGCGAGGCGCAGTGAGGTGAGCTGTTGAGCGGCCGAGCGACCGTTTTCTTCGATCACCTCGGGCGCCACAAAGGAGGGGAGGTAGTCGGACCTGAACAGAGCCAGGTCGAGGTCGTCGATTGTGGCGATCTCCACTGGACGGCTGTCGTACGGCAGATCTGCCGCTCTCCGGCGTTCGCTCAGGACCCTTTCGTCATCGCGACTGGCCTTGCGGGTGGTGGGTCCCGGGCGAACCCAGGTGATCCCCTTGTACCTGACCGGAGGCGTCGAGGACGTCCGGACCTCGATGTGCACGATCGGCTTGCCCCGGTACTCGGCCGCCTCGACGGTCATCGACGGCCGATCCAGAATCTGACCGTCCTCGCGAAGGTCCGTGTAGCGAAGTAGTTCGTCATCACTGGTATCGACGTCTTCAACAAGGAGCTCCGTGCTTGTCGACCCCGATGAGCAGGTGTCCGACGCCCTTCTGCGCCAGGTCGTTGGCCAGCGCGCAGATCGCCTTGCGAAGCACGTCCCGATCCTTGCCGGACTGCTTGAACTCCAGGTTGACGGTCTCCTGGGTACCCAGCAGTTCGGCGAGATCTTTGGTCATAATCAACATAATCGCAGACCAGGTGTTCGAAGCGCGCGTGCCGTACCGGCTTGTCACGTTTCGCGGCGCTGTCCAGTCCAGGAGGTATGCAACGGACATTCACGCGCGTACTGCTCGTCGTCTTCGGTCTCATCGAACTGCCCGTCGGGCTGTGGCCGCTGTTCGGCCCGGACGGCTTCTACCGGGACTTCCCGGGGTTCCGCACCGGCTGGGTGGCGATGGACGGCCCCTTCAACGAACACCTGATCCGCGACTTCGGCGGCCTCAACCTGGCGCTTTCCGTGATCCTGATCGGCGCCGCCGTGATCGGGACGACCGCCGTGGCCAGGCTCGCGGCGCTCGCGACCTTCCTCTTCGGACTGCCGCACTTCCTCTACCACCTCGGCCACGTCTCGCATTTCGAGCCGGTGGACCAGGTGCTGATCGTCGTGACGACGGCGCTGGGCGCGGTGCTCCCGGTGGTGCTGGCGCTGATCCCCTCGAAGCGGGCTACACCGGCGACACCGTGATGCCGATGGCGCCGGGACCGAGGTGGGCGCCGAGGATCATGCTGGCGTCCACCAGGGTGCTGTCGACCATCTGCGGCAGCCGCGCCCGCAGCCGCCCGCCGATCTCGAGATCGCGTTCGTCCGGGCCGAACCGGGTGATGGCGACCTCCACGTCCTGATCGCCCGCGCAGTCCACCGCGAGGTCGACGAGTTTGTTGAGCGCCCGCCGCTGGCCCGGGACCCGGGTCAGCGGGGCGACCTCGCCGTTCTTCACCGTCAGCAGGGGTTTGATCGAGAACGCCGAGCCGAGGAAGGCCTGCGCGGCGCCGATCCGGCCGCCGCGGCGCAGGAACTCCAGCGTGTCGACGTAAAGGATCTCCCGGCTGCCGCGGAACCGGCGTTCGGCGGCGTCGATCACCCGGGGCGCCTGCCCGCCGGCGGCGGCGACCTTGGCCGCCGAGGTCGCCGCGAAACCGAGGCTCATCCCGGTGGTCCCGCTGTCGAGAACGTGGACGGGAACGCTCACCTGCTGAGCGGCCTCGCGGGCGGCGTTCACCGTCTCCGACATCCGGCCCGAGATGTGGATGCTGACGATCGCCGAGGCACCCTTGCTCGCGGCGTCCTGGAACGCCCAGAAGAACGCGGCGACCTCGGGCGGCGCCGTCTTCACCGGGGTCCCGGCGCGCAGATGGCCGATGATGTCCTCGCGGTCGTAGCGGTTCTCTTCGTCGAACTGCTCTCCGACCTGCAGTTGGACCTGAACGACGCCGATTCCCCAGCGTTCGGCGACCGGGGCGGGGAGGCAGGCGGTCGAGTCCGTGATCACGGCGACGGGGCCGGGCAAGGAACGCATGGTCGGGCAGGCTATCGCCTCACCCCCGCCACGAGTACCCCGGAATACGGCCGTTCGGGTTAGTCGCCCGGTAACACTCACTTCCGGGTGAATTACCTGGACGATGGTCCCACTAAAACGTGCATCCAGGTGAATGAGGTCACCTCGGCGGGCCGCGGCACTGAAATGGCCCTAATCTACCGGCCAGTAGAGCTGTTGCCCCGTGGCCGACGCCGGCCACCAACGGGAGGTCGAAGTAGACCCATGACGAACATCGTTGTCCTGGTCAAGCAGGTACCGGACACCTACTCGGAGCGGAAGCTCTCCGGTGCCGACAACACTCTTGACCGCGAATCCGCCGACGCCGTGCTCGACGAGATCAACGAGAAGGCCGTCGAAGAAGCCCTGAAGATCAAGGAAGCGGGCGAGGGCGAGGTCACCGTCGTCTCGGTGGGTCCCGACCGCGCGACCGACGCGATCCGCAAGGCACTGTCCATGGGCGCCGACAAGGCCATCCACGTCTCCGACGAGGCTCTTCACGGCTCCGACGCCATCGCCACCGCCAAGGTGCTGGCCGCCGCGATCTCGAAGGTCGAAGGCTTCGACCTGGTCATCACCGGTAACGAGGCCTCCGACGGCCGCGGTGGCGCCGTGCCGGCGATCATCGCCGAGCTGCTCGGCCTGCCGCAGCTGACCCACGTGAACGAGCTGACCGTCGACGGCACCTCGATCAAGGCCGACCGCTACACCGAGGACGGCGTCACGCACCTCGAGGCGAACCTGCCCGCGGTGGTGAGCGTCGGCGAGAAGATCAACGAGCCGCGCTACCCCTCCTTCAAGGGCATCATGGCCGCGAAGAAGAAGCCGGTCGAGACGCTGACCGTCGCGGACCTTGGCGTCGACGCCGCCGAGGTCGGCCTCGGCAACGCCTGGTCGTCCGTGCTCGAAGCCTCTCCGAAGCCGCCGCGCACCGCCGGCGAGCGCGTCGAGGACGAGGGTGACGGCGGCAGCAAGGTGGCCGCCTACCTGGTCGCGCAGAAGCTCATCTGAGACAGGTTTCGAGGAGGAATAGGGAAATGGCTGAAGTACTCGTCCTCGTCGACCACGTCGACGGTGAAGTCAAGAAGGTCACGCTCGAGCTGCTGACCGCCGCTCGGGAACTGGGTGAGCCGTCCGCGGTCGTCGTCGGCCCGACCGGCACCGCCGCCAAGGCGAAGGAAGCCCTCGCCGCGCACGGCGCCGCCAAGGTGTACGTCGCCGAGGGCGACAACGCCACCGGCTTCCTGGTCACCCCGAAGGTGGACGTCCTCACCGCTCTCGCGGAGCGGACCTCCCCGGCCGCCGTGCTCGTCGCGGCCAGCGCCGAGGGCAAGGAGGTGTCCGCCCGGGTCGCGGTCCGCCTCGGCTCCGGTCTGCTGTACGACGCCGTCGGCGTGAACGGCGACGGCACCGTGGACCAGTCCATCTTCGGTGGCGCGTTCTCCGTGAAGTCCAAGTCCACCAAGGGTGTCCCGGTCATCTCGGTCCGCCCCGGCGCGGTCGAGGCGGCCCCGGCCGAAGGCGCGGCCGCCGAGGAGACCGTCGAGGTCCCCGCGGGCGACCCGGCGAAGTCCGCCAGGATCACCGGTGTCGAGCCGATCGTCGGCGGCGACCGGCCGGAGCTGACCGAGGCCTCGGTCGTCGTCTCCGGTGGCCGCGGTGTCGGCTCGGCCGACAAGTTCGACGTCGTCGAGGCGCTCGCCGACTCGCTCGGTGCCGCCGTCGGTGCCTCCCGCGCCGCCGTCGACTCGGGCTACTACCCGGCGCAGTTCCAGGTCGGCCAGACCGGTAAGACGGTCTCGCCGCAGCTGTACATCGCGCTGGGCATCTCCGGCGCGATCCAGCACCGCGCGGGTATGCAGACCTCGAAGACCATCATCGCGGTCAACAAGGACGCCGAGGCGCCGATCTTCGAGATCGCCGACTTCGGTGTGGTGGGCGACCTGTTCAACGTCGCGCCGCAGCTGACCGAAGAGGTCCAGAAGCGCAAGGGCTGAGACCCTCGTTCGAAGAGGGGCCGTCCGGGATTTCTTTCCCGGGCGGCCCCTTTTCTGTGATCCGAAAGTGATCTTCCAGCCTGAGAGAACCCTGAGAACCCGCAATTAACTGAACGTGCACTAATCGGCCATCAGGCGCATTGTCGTTGGTACCCCCCGAGGGGTAGACCTGGGTTATGACGACGTCACAGCTCCTCGTCAGTACTGACCAGGCAGGTGTCGAACTCCCGGCCGATGCGCCGCGTTACTCCCTCCTTGTGGCGAACGGGAACGAAGAAGTCATTGCCGCGCAACGCCTTCGCCATCAGGTGTTCGCCGAGGAAATGGGGGCGACGCTCAATTCCCTCGAACCAGGTCTCGACGTCGACTACTTCGACGAGTTCTGCGATCACCTCGTGGTGCGGGACGACAACACCGGCGAGATCGTGGGCACTTACCGGATGCTGCCGCCCGATCGGGCCGCGCGGGCGGGGAAGCTGTACTCCGACAGCGAATTCGATCTCACCGCGCTCGATGCGCTGCGCCCTTCGCTGGTCGAGACGGGGCGGTCGTGCGTGCATCCCGACCACCGCAGCGGCGCCGTGGTGAGCCTCGTCTGGGCGGGCATCGGGCGCTACATGCTGCTGGCCGGCCACCGGTATCTCGCGGGCTGTGCTTCCGTACCGCTGACCGACGGCGGGGTCTACGCGGCGGGCGTCTGGGATGTCCTGCGCGCCAAGCACTACGCGGAGGAATCCTTTCGGGTGACGCCGCTGAACCCGTGGCGGACCGAGGGTGTCGAGCGGCCCGCCCGCGCGATCCTCCCGCCGCTCATCAAGGGCTACACCCGACTGGGTGCGAAAATCTACGGCCCGCCCGCGCTCGACGCGGATTTCGGTGTCGCGGACTTCTTCGTCCTGCTGGATCTGCACAACGTCGACGAGCGGTACCTCAAGTTCTTCCTGGGAGTGCAGGGATGACTCACGCCTGGATGCCGAAGTCGCCGTGCGGCGACGGCTGCCTGAGCGAAGGGGCGCCGACGGTGGCGTTCCCGCGGCGCGTCCTGCGGTTCACCGCGGCGATCGGCGTCATCTTCGGCGCTTTCCTGTCGGCGCCGCTGGTGCTCGTGCTGCGCGGCATGCCCCGGGAACGGTTGGTGCGCCTGCTTTTCGCGGGGATCTTGAAATCCTTCGGGGTGAAGCTGCGCGTACTCGGCGACGAGCGTTTCCGCGCCGTGCCGGGCCGTGGCGCGCTCGTGGTGAACAACCACATCTCGTGGCTGGACATCATCGCGGTGAACGCCGTCCAGCCGATGCGAGCGCTCGCCAAGAAGGAGGTCGGCGCCTGGCCGGTGCTCGGCCTGCTGGTGCGCCGCGGCGGCAGCATCTTCCTCGACCGGGAGAACCTGCGGAGCCTGCCCGCGACGATGGACGAACTCGCCGACGCGATGCGCGGCGGATCACTCGTGAACGTGACGCCGGAAGGCACTACCTGGTGCGGTCTCGGTTCGGGCCGATTCCGTCCCGCGACCTTCCAGGCCGCGATCGACGGCGGTGTCCCGGTGCGGCCGCTCGCGCTGCGCTTCCGGCTCGCCGACGGACGGGAGACGACCCAGCCGGCGTTCATCGGGCCGGAGTCGCTCATCGCCTCGCTGCGGCGGGTCGCGGCGCTGCGTGGTCTGGTGCTGGAGGTGCACGTGTGCCCGGAGATCGCGCCAGGGCGCGCCGCGGACCGGCGGGAGCTGGCCGCGCTGGCGGAATCCGCGGTGCAGGCGGCGCTCGGCCGGGTGCAGATCCCGGTGCAGCGGCGGCGTCGCGTCGCGGCTGTTTCCCCGGTCGCTCCTTCTGTGCCCGCGGCTTCCGAGACGGTCTCTCCGTAACGCGTATGTCGTGAAAGGGCCGTTCAGGACCTTTTTCGTCCTGAACGACCCTTTCACGACACCTGGCCGGTGTGGCGACCCGCGTGCGATGAAGGGGCCTTTCATCGCGAATTTTGCTATGAAAGGCCCCTTCATCGCAGCAACCGGTGGGCTCGCGCGACTGTCAGTCGAAGACCAGCGTGATCTTCCCGCCCGCGTGACCGGTCGCGCTCTCCCGGTGCGCCTCCGCGGCATCGGCGAGCGCGTAGCTGGAGCCCAGCTTCAGCTTCAACCCGCGCGCGACCAGATCCTCAAGCACCGCCGCGCTTTCTTCTCCGCCGGCCGAGAACTTCAACCCCTGGGCGTACGCCGCCGGGTCCGCGATCGTGATCAGCCGGTCGGGTGATCCGAGCAGTTCGACGGACTCACCCAAGACACCGAAGCCCGCCGCGTCGAACACCGAGTCCACGCCGTCCGGCGCGACCGAGCGGACCCGCGAAACCCAGCCGTCGCCGTACTGAACCGGCACCGCGCCGAGTTCCTTCACCTCGTCGAGTGACGAAGCCCCCGCCAGCCCGACGACCGTGGCGCCCAGCGCGACTGCGGCCTGCGTCGCGATCCGGCCGACCTGGCCGCTCGCGCCGTGGATCACCACCGTCTCGCCCGGTTTGACCTCGAGCTCGCCCAGCACCCGCAACGCCGTCTCCCCGGCGATGGGGAGCGCGGCGGCCTCGGCCCAAGAAAGCCCGGCGGGTTTGCGGATGACCTTGCTCGCCAGCGCGTACTCCGCGTACGTGCCGGTGTCGGACCAGCCGAAGACCTCGTCACCGACGGCGAAATCGGCGCCTTCGCCCACCGCGTCCACGACGCCCGCCAGCTCCAGGCCGAGGATGTGCGGGAATTCGACCGGGCGGACCTCCGCCATGGCGCCGGACCGGATCTTCCAGTCGATCGGGTTGACGCCCGCGGCCTTGACCGCGACCCGCACCTGACCCGGGCCGGGCTCCGGCAGCGGGGCCTCGTCGAGCCGCAGGACGTCCGGTTCGCCGTACTGGGTGATGGTGATCGCTCGCATGTTCACTCCTGTTCGGATTTTCTTCGCTGCGATCAGTCAACCGGCGCCCGTACCCCGCCCGAACCAGCCGGACGAGCAGTGTTCACTAGCCGGGAGAGCAGCGTCCCCACGCCGGGACACGCTTACTGTGGAGTCATGGACCCGCTGCACGTGCTGAGCCAGGTCGAGTACATGCTCGCCGCTCCGCGCCCCGAACTCCTGCCGCGCTTTTCCGAGACGGCCGCGGCCGTGCTGCCGCACCGCGCCGCCGCCATGGAGACCGGTGACTGCTCCCGCCTGCCGATCAAGGTCCACGGCGATCCGGAGATCACCGGCGCGGTCACGAGCGCCGAGCTCCAGCGGCTCGCCGCGCTCGGCGTCCCGGGCCGGGCGGTGGTGGCCGAAGAGACGCTCGGCGGGAAGCGCCGGAAACTCGTCGTGCTGACCTCGGCGCCGGTGATCGGCAAGGGCGCGATGATCGCGCTCGTCCCCACCGAAGAGGAGCCTGCGGACAGCGCGCTCGAATTCGTGGCCAAGCTGTGGGACATCGTCAGCGTGAACGCCGCCCAGCGCGCCACCGACCCCGAGCCCGCCGTCCTGGAGAGCAACATCGCGGCGGCCACCGCGCGGGCGCGGGCGATCACCGATCTGGGGCAGACCCACGCGACCACGTTGACGTCGTTGCTTTCGGTGCTGCGATCACGGCGGCTCGGCGACGCCGCCGCCCGGCAGACCGCGACCGACCTCGCCGCGGCCGCACTGGTCGAACTGCGCTCGATCGCGGACCGCGATCAGGAGCTCTCGGCGGAGCCCGCGTCGGAGGCGTTCGGCACCCTCGTCACGCAGCTGGCTCCTTTGGTGCGCCACAACGACGTGACCGTCGATCTCGCCGGGCCGGACGACGAACGGCCGCTCCCGCAGGACATCGCGCACACCGCGCGCACGGTCTCGCGCGGCCTCGTGCTCGCCGCGCTGGAGCGGGACAGCAGCCGGGTCCGGGCGTCCTGGCGGATCGACGGGCAGCACCTCCGGGTCACCGTGCGCGACGACGGCCCCGACGTCGCCCGCGCCGTGCCCGCCACCGGCCTCACCGAGCGGATCACCCCGCTCGGCGGCCGCTGGGAGGTCGACGCCGTCCCCGGCTGGGGCGCCACGATCACCGCGGTCCTGCCGCTCGGCGTCCAGGAAACGCC
This sequence comes from Amycolatopsis coloradensis, assembly GCF_037997115.1. NCBI lineage: Bacteria > Bacillati > Actinomycetota > Actinomycetes > Pseudonocardiales > Pseudonocardiaceae > Amycolatopsis > Amycolatopsis coloradensis. The sequence goes on along the minus strand of NZ_CP150484.1, from coordinate 7,292,568 downwards.
GGAACTGCGCCCGCTCGACCGGCTGAACCCGCGTGAACTCGAAGTCCTCGCCGGGATCGCGCGGGGGAAGCGCAACCGGCAGATCGCCGAAGAGCTGGCGCTGACCGAGCACACGGTGAAGTTCCACGTGCGGAAGATCTTGGGAAAGCTGGAAGTCACGTCGCGCGGCGAGGCCGCCGTGCTGGCGCGTGAGCTGCGCCTGGAGTCGGTGTCGTGAGCTTGACCTCCACCGAGCTGGAGGTTGCAGTCTCGTCGTATGACGATCACTGGGGACGAGGCCGAACCGAAGGGTGTGCTCTGGACACCTGAGCACCGCGTGACCACCGTCGGGCTGCTGCTCATGGTCACGCTCATCGCGTTCGAGAGCATGGGCGTGGCCACCGCGATGCCGACGATGGTGGCCGACCTCGACGGTCTCGCCCTTTACGCCTGGCCGTTCACCACGTTCCTGGTCGCCAGCGTGGTCGCGACCGTCCTTTCCGGACGCCTCGGCGACCGCAAGGGCCCGGCGCCCGCGCTGCTCGCCGGTACCGCGTTGTTCGCCGCCGGGCTCCTGGTCGCGGGGCTCGCGCACGACATGCCGCTGCTCCTGCTCGGCAGGGGATTGCAGGGCTTCGGTTCCGGCCTCCTGCTGGTTTCCGTGTCGCTGCTGATCGCGCTCACCTTCAGCGACCGCGAACGCCCGGTGATCTACGCCGCCAACGCCGCCGCGTGGGTGCTGCCGGCGGTGATCGGGCCTTCGATCGCGGGCGTGGTGACCGTGAGCGTCGGCTGGCGCTGGGTGTTCCTCGGGCTGATCCCGCTGACCGGGATCGGGCTCGCGCTGCTGGTCGTCGTCACGCGCAAACTGCCGGCCCACATACCCGGCGAATCCGCCGTCCGCGCCGGTGTCGTGCCCGCGGTGGTCGCGGCCCTCGGCGTCGCCGCGCTCACCTGGGCGGCGCAGCACCCCTCTTTCGCGGCGCTGGCCTACGGCGGCGCCGGCCTGGTCGCCCTCGCCTACGCGCTCCGCAAACTCCTGCCCGCCGGGACGCTGACATCGCGGCCGGGGTTGCCGACAGTGATCGCCTCGCGCGCGCTGATCGCGGGCGCGTACGCCGGGATGGAGGCCTATCTGCCGCTCACGATGACGGAGGTCCACGGCTACAGCCCCGCGCTGGCCGGGCTGCCGCTGACGGTGACCGCGCTGGGCTGGTCGGCGGGGTCGATGCTGCAGGGCCGCATGCTCGACTGGTCGCGTGAAGCGTCGCTGCGGACCGGGTTCGCGCTGGTCGCGGCCGGTCTGGCGATCTTCGTCTTCGTCCCGCTGCCGTCTTTCCCCAGCTGGATGGCGTTCGTGGCGTCTGCTGTCGGCGGCTCCGGGATGGGGATCGCGATGCCCGCGATTTCGGTGTTGCTGCTCCGCTACTCGCCGGAGGCCGAACGCGGGTTCAACACCTCGGCGCTGCAGCTCGGGGACTGGGTCGGATCGGCTCTGACCATCGGTTTGGGCGGGGTTCTGCTCGCTTCACTGGCGTCGGCGACGGAGCCGTCGGCGGCGATCTTGGTGCTTTCGGTGGTGCTGACCGGCATCGCGCTGCTGGGGGTGCGGCTGACCGGCCGGTGGCCGTCGGGTATGAGCGCCGCCACCCGCTGAGCAGGGTGGGCTTGGTCACGCCCCGGAGCGGTCTACCCTGGTGTAGCGATGACCTATCTCGACCACGCGGCGACCACCCCGATGTTGCCCGAAGCCGTAGCGGCGATGTCCGAGGCGCTGTCCACAGTGGGCAACGCCTCCGCGCTGCATTCCTCGGGGCGCCGGGCGCGCCGCCGGGTCGAAGAAGCCCGAGAGGTGATCGCGGAGGCGCTGGGTGCCCGGCCGTCCGAGGTGATCTTCACCGCCGGTGGCACGGAGAGCGACAATCTCGCGGTCAAGGGCATCTTCTGGGCCCGCAACGGCGAGGACGCCGAGCGCCGCCGGGTGCTGTGCAGCACAGTCGAGCACCACGCCGTCCTCGAGTCCGTCGAGTGGCTGGAGCAGCACGCGGGCGCCGAGATCGTCTGGGTCGAGGTCGACCAGGCGGGCCGGGTCACTCCCGAGTCGCTGCGCACCGCCATCGGCGACAGCCCCGAGACGGTCGCGCTGGTCACCGTGATGTGGGCGAACAACGAGGTCGGCACGGTCAACCCGATCGCCGAACTCGCCGCCGTCTGCGCCGAGCACGAGATCCCGCTGCACACCGACGCCGTCCAGGCCGTCGGCGCGGTGCCGGTCGACTTCGCCGAGAGCGGCGCCGCGGCGCTGACCCTCACCGCGCACAAGCTGGGCGGCCCGTACGGTGTCGGCGCGCTGCTGCTCGGCCGCGACACCGCGTGCGTGCCGGTCCTGCACGGCGGCGGCCAGGAGCGCGCCGTGCGTTCGGGCACGCTCGACGTCCCCGCGGTGATCGCGTTCGCGACGGCGGTGAAGGCCTCGGTCGAAGGCCGCGAGGAGTACGCCAAACGCGTCGCCGAGCTGCGGGACGACCTGATCGAGGCCGTCCGGCGCGAGGTGCCGGACGCGGTGCTCAACGGTGGCGAGGGTGAGCGACTGCCCACGCACGCCCATTTCACCTTCCCCGGTTGCGCGGGTGACAGCCTGTTGATGCTCTTGGACGCCAAGGGCATCGAATGTTCCACCGGTTCGGCGTGCACGGCGGGTGTCGCGCAGCCGAGCCACGTGCTGCTGGCCATGGGTGCCGAACCCGCGGCCGCGCGCGGGTCGCTGCGGTTCTCGTTCGGGCATACCTCGGAGCCGGAAGACGTTGAAGCGGTTTCGAGGGAGATCGCGGGCGTCGTCGACAGGGCGAGGCAGGCGGGGCTCGCCGGAATGCGCAAGCAGACGCAGAAGCAAGAGGTGTGAGGAAGATGCGCGTACTGGCCGCGATGAGCGGGGGAGTGGACTCGGCGGTGGCCGCCGCGCGCGCCGTGGACGCCGGGCACGAGGTCGTCGGGGTGCACCTGGCGCTGTCGGCGAAGCCCGGCACGCTGCGCACCGGATCCCGTGGCTGCTGCACGATCGAGGACTCCGGTGACGCGCGGCGCGCCGCGGACATCCTCGGCATCCCCTTCTACATCTGGGACTTCGCCGAGCGGTTCACCGAAGAGGTCATCGAGACCTTCGTCGGCGAGTACGCCGCGGGCCGGACGCCGAACCCGTGCGTCACCTGCAACGAGAAGATCAAGTTCGAGGCGTTGCTGGACAAGGCGATGGCGCTCGGCTTCGACGCCGTCGCCACCGGACACTACGCCCGTCTGTCCCTTGTGGACGGTGTGCCGGAGCTGCGGCGCAGCGTCGACACGGGCAAGGACCAGTCCTACGTGCTGGCTTCGCTCACCCCGGAGCAGCTGCGGCATTCGCTGTTCCCGCTGGGTGATTCGTGGAAGACCGACGTCCGCGCCGAGGCCGCGAGCCGTGGCCTGTCGGTGGCGAAGAAGCCGGACAGTCACGACATCTGCTTCATCCCGGACGGGGACACGAAGAGCTTCCTGGAGAAGCGGCTCGGCCAGCGTCCGGGCCAGCTCGTCGACGCGGAGACCGGCGCCGTGCTCGGTGAGCACACCGGCGTGCACGGCTTCACCGTCGGCCAGCGCAAGGGCCTCGGCATCGAGGCGCCGGCGCCGGACGGGCGGCCGCGCTACGTGCTGTCGCTGGAGCCGGTCTCGGGCACCGTGAAGGTCGGTTCCGCGCGGGATCTCGGCGTGAACGTGATCGAGGCGGACCGCCCGATCTGGCCGAGCGAGCGGCCGCTGGACGGCCCCACCGAATGCGTCGTGCAGGTGCGCGCGCACGGCGGGATCGTCGAAGCCGTCGCGGAGGTCTCCGGCGACGAGGTGACCATCCAGCTCCGTGAGCCGCTGCGCGGCGTCGCGCCGGGGCAGGTCGTCGTGCTGTACCGCACCGACGCCGCCGGAGGCGACCTCGTGCTCGGCAGCGCGAAGATCTCGGGGACCCGCTGACCCCTCCCGCATTTCGTCCTCTGAATGCGGCTGGGGTCAGAACTTCAGCTTGAAGCCGGTGTGCGTGGCCTCGAAACCGAGGCGCTCGTAGAACCGGTGCGCGTCCTCGCGTTTCACGTCCGACGTCAGCTGCACGAGGGCGCAGCCCCGCCGCCGTGATTCGTCGATCGCCCACCGCATCAGCTCGTCGCCGAGGCCGGAGCCGCGATGGCTCGTCCGCACCCGGACGGCCTCGATCTGCCCGCGCAGCGCGCCTTTCCTCGCCAGGCCGGGAATGATCGACAGCTGGAGTGTGCCGACTGCCTCCCCGCCGTCGTCGGCGACGATCAGCAGGTGCGCCGGATCGGCGTCGATCTGCTCGAAGGCCACGAGGTACGGCGTGAGGTCGTCGGCGGAGTCACGGGTGCTGCCGATCTGGTCGTCGGCGAGCATCCCGACGATCGCCGCGACGTCTTCCCGGCGCGCTTCACGGATGATCATGAGGCGTAGTGTCGCACCCCGTCGGTCTCGGCCGCGGTGAGTTTCCCTTGGGCCACCAGCAGATCCAGATGCGAGCCGGTCTCGAGCACGGCGAGCATCTGGTTGAACGGGTCCATGTCGGGAAGCTTGCGCTGCTTGCGCGTCCAGCCCAGCCGCAGCGCGACCTCGTACGCGGTCGTGACGTCCGCGGTGATCTCGGCGCCCATGACCTCGAGCCGGTCCCGGTGGTGTTCCAGCAGTTCGTCGACGCGGGCGTGGACGCTGCCGGTGACCGGCCCGTGCGCGGGGAGCATGCGCCGGTCCGGCATCTCGCGGACCAGGCGCAGGGAGTCGAGATAGTCGTGCAGGGGCAGTTCGGCCGGCACCGGCTGGAAGCCGATGGACGGCGTGATGTGAGGCAGCACATGGTCGCCGGAGAACACCAGCCCGGCCGCGTCGTCGACGAACACGACGTGCCCGTCCGTGTGGCCGGGCGTGTGCACGATGTCGAACTCCCGGCCGGGCACGACCGGGCGTTTGCCGGGAACGAGCCATTCGTCGGGCTGTTCCCACAGATGCGCTTCGGTGTGCCGGACACCGCCGAAGGCCTTGGCGAGTTCCTCGACGACCGGCCCCGCGCCGCACCGTTCGAGCAGGCTGACCTGCGCCTCCATCGGGAACCGGTCCGGGTCGCCGGAGCGGACCAGTGACGGCTCCTCCCGCTTCCCGAGCCCGAGCCTGCCGCCGAATTCGCGGCGCAGTTCCACGGCGAGGGTGTAGTGATCGCGATGCACGTGGGTGATCAGGAATTCGTCGATGTCGCCGAGATCGGCGCCGAGCGCCTTCAGCCCGCGCGAAAGCCGTTCGCGCGCCGACTCCAGCGCCCAGCCGGAATCCACGAGGACCAGGCGGGTTCCGTCGGTGACGACGTAGACATTGACCGCGCGCAACGCGTCGTGCGGCAGGGGCAGCGGGATGCGGTGGACCCCGGGCGAAACCGTGTAGACACCTGGCTCGGCCCAGTCCCGTTCGCCGTTCTCGGGCAACGGCTCCATGGTGACCTCCGTCCCGGACGCACTCCAGCGTGCCGCCCCAGTCCCTCCACTTTGTGCCGCCGGAAGCCGAGTGTCCACTTGAGTGGGGTGAGACCCCGATCACTTGTCGAGAGTGGTTGGGGTCGTCAGGCCCAACCGTGTCTCGGGTACCTACTGTCGACGTGCGGGTGGCGGTCACGCGTGACTGGATGGACGACACGCGTGACTGGATGGACGACACGCGTGACTGGATGGACGACACGCGGCGGAAATCCTCGGCCGCTCGTGTCGTCCGTCCAGTCACGCGTGCCGTCCGTCGGATCACGCGTGTCGTCCATCCAGTCACGGAAAATCGCCGATACTGGGCCTCGTCAGCCCTTGTCGTCCTGCTTCAGCGCGGTGTCGATGGTCAGCGCCGAGGCCACCACCATCGACGCCAGCGGATCCCGCAGCGGCCGGTGGATCTCGACGACGTAGTTGTCGGCGGTGGTGAACGCGGCCTTCACGAAACCGCCCCAGGTCTTGGTGATCCGCGCGATCTCGACGTCCGCGTGGTCCTTGATCGCGAAGTTCCACGCCCGCCAGTTCTCCGCGAAGATCCCGCCGACCTTCTGCCCGTCGACCACGAAACCCAGCCGGGTCTTGCCGAAGACGTTCTCCTGCACGATCTCGCCGATCGGGGAGTCATCGGCCTTCGTCACCAGGAACCGGGATTTGAACACTTTCGCCGGCCTCGTCACCTTCAGCACGGTGCTGTGGTTCGCGTCGCGGATCTCGAAGCGGTGGGTCAGGAACTGGTCGTAGTTCGTGAGCAGCCGGATGGCCTTCTTCAACGTGCTCTGCCCGACCTGGACGACGCCGCCGAGGCGGTTGCCGTGCTGGTCGAACACCCCGAACTCGTTGGCCATCTCGATGAGTTTCGCGCGCTGGTTGACCACCAGCACGGGTTCGGAGAACAGCGTCCCGCCGCCGGCGACACCACTGCCGCGGCCTTGGGTGCCCCTCGCCGCCTGCGCGCGGATCTTGTCCGGGTCGTGCGCGCCTTCGATGTCCAGCTCGATCATCTCGGCGTCGTGCGACGGCCGCGTGTTCGCGGTCCAGGCCTGCCCGTCCCACCACCGGTACAGCCGGGGGTTCTGCCGGTCGGGATACCAGCCGGCGGGCTGTGGGGAGCTCGTCATGGCAGGTCAGCGTAATGCGCCGGGCGCCGGATCGGGCTCGTCGACGGCAATTGCGTCGAATGTCCGTGTCCTCCCCTGCCCCGCCGCCCCGCCGGGTCGGACCAAGGGGAGAATCCGGGTGTGAACGAACGACCTTGGCCCCTTGGCGCGGCCACCGCGATCGGTTCCCTGCCCGGTACCGATCCGGTCGAGGCCGCTTCGATCGTGTTCGGCGAACTGCCCGAATTCCCCTGTATGCCCGAACTTCCCGCCCGCGGCGTCGGGGCCGACATGATCGGCCGGACGGCGGCGCTGCTGGTCGACCTCGCGGTCGAGGTCGTGCCGAGCGGTTATCGGGTCGCCGCCCGTCCCGGGCACGACCACCGCCGGGCCGTCGACCTGATGAACTGGGACCTCGACGCCGTTCAGGAGGCGCGGGAAAAGGCAGGCGCCGCGCCGCCCGCCTTCAAGATCCAGGTCGCCGGGCCGTGGACGCTCGCCGCGAACATCGAGCTTCCGCGCGGGCACCGGATCCTCACCGACAAGGGCGCGCTGCGCGATTTCGCCGCGTCGCTGCTCGACGGGCTGGCCGAGCACGTCGCGGAACTGAAGTCGCGGATCGGCGCGCCGGTGGTGATCCAGTTCGACGAACCGTCGCTGCCCGAGGTCCTCGCCGGTGATCTCCCGACGGCGTCCGGCTACGGCACGGTTCCCGCCGTGCCCGCGGCGGAGGCGCGCGAACTGCTGTCGACGGTGATCTCCGGGGCGGAGCGTGTCACCGGTCAGCCGGTCGCGGTGCACTGCTGCGCCGAAAAGCCGCCGATCTCGTTGCTGCGCGCGGCGGGGGCGCAGGCGGTCGCCTTCGATTTCACCTTGCTGAGGGGCGCTTCGCCCGCGCAGCTCGACGAGATCGGCGAGACGCTGGACTCCGGGACGACGCTGATGCTCGGACTCGTCCCCACGACCGATCCCGGTGTCCCGGTGGAGCTGCGCGACGTGGTCACGCCCGTGTTCAACCTCGTCGACCGGCTGGGTTTCCGCCGCGAGATCCTCGCCGAACGGGTCGTGCCGACCCCGGCGTGCGGTCTGGCGGGCGCCACCCCCGACTGGATGCGCCGCGCGCTCACACTCAGCCGGGAGGCGGGCAAGGCTTTCACCGAACCGCCTGAAGGCTGGTGAGCGGCGCGGTAGCGTGCCCGTCATGCGTTTGTTCCGCCGTTCCCGCAAAACCGAGGACGTCCCCGACCCCCGCACGGCTTGGCCGGAGCAGCCGGTCCCCGAGGACGCGGCCGCCGCGGCGGCGAAGTTCTGGGAGGCATGGTTCGCGCTCCTGCCGGAGGTCAGCGCCGCCCTCGGCGATCGTGAACCGCATCGGGTGGAACACGACCTCTGCACCATCGTCGAGGCACTGCACCCCCGGCTGCACTTCTCCCTCGATCGTGGGCACCGGGCGATCTACTCGCTGGTGCTGACCGGCCAGGAGGATCCGGAACTGCGCCCGTACACCGACGCGTGGAAGGCCGCGGCGCCGGAGGAGGACGCCATCTGGGAGTACCACGATTCCGTGCCGCCGGTCCCCGATCCGAGTGAGGTCACCGTCAACCTCGGCGAGACGCGGATCGCGCTCGCCGACGTGCGGGTGACCGCGAAGGTGGACGAATCAGCCGGACGGGTGGACGTGACCGTGTTCCATCCGCTGATCGACGAGCTCGCGCCGGAGACCCGGACGACCATGACGTTCCTGCCGCTGGACGCCACGCTGGGTGAGCGGGTCGCGGCCGAACGGCTGGGCAAGGTCGAACTGGCGACCGCGGCCCAGGACGGGCAGCTGACCCTGCTGGAACTGCGCGAGGTGGTCGGCAGGCTGTCCGGAAATGTCGGTACCCCCGACTAGAGTCACCCCCGTGAGCAGCGAACTTCCTGAAAACCCCGAGCCCGTGCAGGATGTCACGGACGTCCCCGCCGACGTCCGTGAAAGGCATGCCGAACTGGCGGAGGAGATCCGCGGTCACCAGTTCCGGTACTACGTGCTGGATTCACCGATCGTGTCCGACGGCCAGTTCGACGAGCTGCTCAACGAACTCCAGGCCATCGAGGACGAGCATCCCGGTCTGGTGACGCCGGAGTCGCCGACGCAGAACGTCGGCGGCACGTTCTCCACCGAGTTCGTCGCGCACGACCACCTCGAGCGCATGCTCAGCCTGGACAACGTCTTCGACGCCGGTGAGTTCGAGGCCTGGGTCGAGCGGGTCCAGAAGGAGATCGGCGCGACGAAGTACCTCGCCGAGCTGAAGATCGACGGGCTCGCGATCAACCTGCTGTACGAGAACGGCCGCCTGACCCGCGCGCTGACCAGGGGCGACGGCCGCACCGGCGAGGACGTCACGCTCAACGTCCGCACGCTGGAGCAGGTGCCCGAGCGGCTGAGGAGGACGGACGAGTTCCCGGTGCCCGCGCTGGTCGAGGTCCGCGGTGAGGTGTTCTTCCGCGTCGAGGACTTCCTGGCGCTGAACGCGAAGATGGTCGAGGCGGGCAAGGATCCGTACGCGAACCCGCGCAACACCGCCGCCGGATCGTTGCGCCAGAAGGATCCCAAGATCACGAAGTCCCGCAACCTGCGGCTGATCTGCCACGGTCTCGGCAAACGTGAGGGCTTCGAACCGAAGCGCCAGTCCGAGGCGTACGACGCGCTCGCCGCGTGGGGCCTGCCGGTCTCGCCGCACAGCAAGGTGCTCGGTTCGGGCAAGGAACTGCTGGAGCACATCGAATACTGGGGCGAACACCGGCACGACGCCGAGCACGAGATCGACGGCGTCGTCATCAAGGTCGACGAGGTCGCGCTGCAGCGCCGTCTCGGCACGACCTCGCGGGCTCCGCGCTGGGCGATCGCCTACAAGTACCCGCCGGAAGAGGCGATCACCACCCTGCTGGACATCCAGGTCAACGTCGGCCGCACCGGGCGGGTCACCCCGTTCGCGGTGATGGAGCCGGTGAAGGTGGCCGGGTCCACGGTGGCGATGGCGACGCTGCACAACCAGGAAGAGGTCAAACGCAAGGGCGTGCTGATCGGGGACAAGGTCGTCATCCGCAAGGCGGGCGACGTCATCCCCGAGGTGCTCGGCCCGGTCGCCGACGCGCGCACCGGCGAGGAGCGCGAGTTCGTGATGCCGTTGCGCTGCCCCAACTGCGACACCGAACTGGCGTACCAGAAGGAGGGCGACATCGACATCCGTTGCCCGAATTCGCGGTCCTGCCCGGCGCAGTTGCGGGAGCGGCTGTTCCATCTGGGCGGCCGCGGCGCGTTCGACATCGAGGTGCTCGGCTACGAGGCCGCGGTCGCGCTGCTCGACGCCGGTGTGGTGCACGACGAGGGCGACATCTTCGATCTGGACGAGGAAAAGCTGCTCCAGGTGGAGCTGTTCCGCACCAAGGCGGGGGAGCTGTCGGCCAACGGGCGCAAGCTGCTGGACAACCTGGAGACGGTGAAGGACCGTCCACTGTGGAAGGTCATCGTCGGCCTGTCGATCCGGCACGTCGGCCCGACGGCGGCGCAGGCGCTCGCGCGGGAATTCGGTTCTCTGGAACGGATCGAGAACGCCTCGGAGCAGGAGCTCTCCAGTGTCGACGGCGTCGGCCCGACCATCGCGCGCGCGGCGAAGGAGTGGTTCGAGGTCGACTGGCACCGCGAGATCGTCGAGAAGTGGCGCGCGGCGGGCGTGCGGATGGAGGAGGAGCGCGACGAGTCCATCCCGCGCAACCTCGAAGGCCTGTCGATCGTCGTCACCGGTTCGCTGAACGACTACTCCCGAGACGAGGCCAAGGAATACATCATGGCCCGCGGTGGGAAGGCGGCCGGTTCGGTGTCGAAGAAGACGGCGTTCGTCGTCGTCGGTGACGCTCCGGGCACGAAGTACGACAAGGCCGTCCAGCTGAAGGTGCCGGTGCTCGACGAGAACGGCTTCCGCGTGCTGCTGGAGAGCGGCCCCGAGGCCGCGGCCGAACTGGCTCTGCCGACCGAGGAGGAAAGCGGTGAGTGATCTGGAGATCCGGCCCGCCCGCCCCGCGGAGCTGACGGCGATCGGGGAGCTCACGCTGGCCGCGTACTCCGCGGAGCGGACCCTCGTTGACGGCGTGGGCTACGCCACCGAACTGCTCGACGCGGCCCGGCGGGCGGAGCTGGCCGAACTGCTGGTCGCGGTGGACGCGGACGGCACGCTCGTCGGCACGGTCACCATCGCCCGTCCGGGGACGCCCTTCGCCGAGCTGTCCCGCGAGGGCGAACTGGAGTTCCGCATGCTCGGCGTGCTGCCCTCGGCGACCGGACGCGGCATCGGCGAGGCCCTGACCAGGGCGGTCATCGCGCGGGCGCGGGAACTCGGCGCGGCGCGGGTGGTGCTGTGCAGCCTGGAGACGATGACGCGGGCGCACCGGCTCTACGAGCGGCTCGGTTTCGTGCGGCTGCCCGAGCGGGACTGGGAGCCGCATCCCGGGGTGACCCTGATCGCGTACCGCCTGGAGCTCACCTAACCCCCGCATTTAGTCCTCTGAATGCGGTACTTGCGCGTGCAACTACCGCATTCAGAGGACGAAACGCGGAGTTCAGCTGTCCAGCACGACGGCGACGATGCCCGCGAAGTGCGTCAGCCGCGCCACCTCGGCGGCCCGGAAGTTCGGCCCGCCCGGCCGGGCGACCAGCAGCGCCTTCCCGGGCTTCCCCAGCGGCGTCGCCGCGAGTTCGGTCCCCAGTTCCTTCCACGTCTCCGGCACCCAGGCCTCCTCGGCGTCGAGGATGGTGGCGCGTTCCAGCGGCAGCCACGGCAGGTCGGTGATCGGCGTCTCGGGCGCGGCGTTGGACGACGCGAGCCGGATCGCGCCGGACTCGGCGTGCTCGACGACCACGGCCCAGCCCGCCCGGATGATCCGCGGCACCCCTTCGGCGAGGATCTCCAGCCCCGCGGCGGGCTTCGCGGCGATCTCCTCGACCAGTTCGAGCTCGCGATGGGTGTCCAGGACCCCGGCGTACGGGCGGACCGCGTCGACCTCGACCCCGTCGACGCTTTCGGCGGCGGTGATGAGCGCGTCCGGCAGCCTGCCGGACGGGATTTCGACGACGAGGTCGTCGACGGCGACACCGCCGCCGCGTTCGACCACGTCCACGCTCAGGATGTCGGCGCCGACGGTGCCGAGCGCGGTGGCGACCGCGCCGAGGGTCCCCGGGGTGTCCGGTAATTGGACCCGGATCAGGAACGACACACGCGCCCCTCTCGCCTCAGGCGTCCCAGCCTCGCCGTGGAACGCGCTACGCCGGGCGCCGATTGTGACAGACCGGACGAGGTAATGGGACCCGACGTCCGGGGCGCGGGATAACGAACCAGGCACTCCTTACCCGACATGGGAGCGCAGGCCGCGGCATAACCCAGTCGAGTCCGCCGACGCCGCCACCATAGACTTGCAGCTTCCGACAGAACCCGCACAGCACACCCCGGGAGTCACCCGCGTGCCCAACATTTCCCGCGACGAGGTCGCACACCTCGCCAAGCTGGCCAGGCTTGCCGTCACCGAAGAGGAGCTGGACGTCTTCGCGGGCCAGCTCGACCAGATCCTGGACTCGGTGGCCAAGGTGAGCGAGGTCGCAGGCGAGGATGTCCCGCCCACGTCGCACGCCGTGCCGCTGACCAACGTGTTCCGTGAGGACACGGTCCGACCGGGGCTGACCCAGCAGCAGGCGCTGGCCGGTGCGCCTGCCAGCGAAGAGGGTCGTTTCCGGGTGCCGCGGATTCTGGGAGAAGAACAGTGACCGAACTCATCAAGCTGACCGCCGCCGAGCTGGCGGAGAAGATCCAGTCCCGAGAGGTCTCGGCCGTCGAGGTCACCCAGGCCCACCTGGACCGGATCGCCGAGGTCGACGACCACATCCACGCCTTCCTGCACGTCGACACCGAGGGCGCGCTCGAAGCCGCCCGCGCGGTGGACGCCGACGTCGCCGAGGGCAAGGCGCCGAAGTCGGCGCTCGCCGGTGTCCCGCTGGCGCTCAAGGACGTGCTGACCACCAAGGGCATCCCGACCACGGTCGGTTCGAAGACCCTGGAGAACTGGCTCCCGCCGTACGACGCCACCGTGACGCGCAAGCTGCGCGAGGCCGGTGTCGTGGTGCTCGGCAAGACCAACATGGACGAGTTCGCGATGGGCTCCTCCACGGAGAACTCCGCGTTCGGCCCGACGCACAACCCGTGGGACCACGCCCGTATCCCCGGCGGGTCCGGCGGTGGCTCCTCGGCCTCCATCGCGGCGTTCGAGGCCGCGATCGCGATCGGCACCGACACCGGTGGCTCGATCCGCCAGCCCGGCGCGGTCACCGGCACCGTCGGCGTGAAGCCGACGTACGGCGGTGTCTCCCGCTACGGTCTCGTCGCCTTCTCGTCGTCGCTCGACCAGGCCGGTCCCTGCGCGCGGACGGTGCTCGACGCCGCTCTGCTGCACGAGGTCATCGCCGGGTACGACCCGATGGACTCGACCTCGATCGACGCGCCGGTCCCGCCGGTGGTCGCCGCGGCCCGCCAGGGCCTGACCGGTGACCTCAAGGGCGTCCGCGTCGGCGTAGTCAAGGAATTCGCCGGCGACGGCTACCAGCCGGGCGTGTTGCGGTCCTTCGAGGCCGCAGTCGAGCAGCTGCGCGCGCTCGGTGCCGAGGTCGTCGAGGTCTCGTGCCCGAACTTCACCTACGCGCTGCCCGCGTACTACCTGATCGCGCCGAGCGAGTGCTCGTCGAACCTCGCCCGGTTCGACGCCATGCGCTACGGCCTGCGCGTGTCCGACGACGGCGAGCACAGCGCCGAAGAGGTCATGTCGCTGACCCGTGAGAAGGGCTTCGGCCCCGAGGTCAAGCGCCGCATCATGCTCGGCACGTACGCGCTGTCCTCGGGCTACTACGACGCCTACTACGGCTCGGCGCAGAAGGTCCGCACGCTCATCACGCGGGACTTCGAAGCCGCCTACGAAAAGGTGGACGTGCTGGTCTCGCCGACCACGCCGACCACGGCGTTCAAGATCGGCGAACGCGTCGACGACCCGATGGCGATGTACCTGGCGGACCTCTGCACCATTCCGTCGAACCTCGCCGGCAACGCCGCGATGAGTGTCCCGAGTGGACTGTCGCACGAGGACGGCCTGCCGGTCGGCCTCCAGATCATGGCCCCCGCGATGGCCGACGACCGGCTGTACCGCGTCGGCGCCGCCTACGAGGTCGCACGCGACGCCGCCAACGGTGGCTCGCTGGTGCACGAGGTTCCGGAGCTGGGAGGAAAGAAGTGACCGCCGTGGTGGAACTCATGGACTACGCCGACGTCATCGAGCGGTTCGACCCGGTGCTGGGCCTCGAGGTGCACGTCGAGCTGAACACGAACACCAAGATGTTCTGCGGCTGCGCCAACGAGTTCGGCGGCGAGCCGAACACCAAGGTGTGCCCGACCTGTCTCGGCCTGCCCGGTTCGCTGCCGGTCGTGAACGGCAAGGCGGTCGAGGGCGCGATCCGCATCGGCCTGGCGCTCAACTGCGAGATCGCCGAATGGTGCCGGTTCGCCCGGAAGAACTACTTCTACCCGGACATGCCGAAGAACTTCCAGACCTCGCAGTACGACGAGCCGATCGCCTTCAACGGCTACCTCGACGTGACGCTGGACGACGGCGAGGTCGTGCGCGTGGAGATCGAGCGCGCGCACATGGAGGAGGACACCGGCAAGTCGCTCCATGTGGGCGGCCGGACGGGTCGTATTCATGGCGCCGAGCACTCGCTGCTCGACTACAACCGCGCCGGCGTGCCGCTGATCGAGATCGTCACCAAGACGATCGAGCACACCGGCGGCCGTGCCCCCGAGGTCGCCCGCGCGTACGTGAGCGCCCTGCGGGATCTGCTGCGCGCGCTGGACGTCTCCGACGTCCGCATGGACCAGGGTTCCCTGCGCTGCGACGCGAACGTCTCGCTGATGGCCAAGGACGCGACCGAGTTCGGCACGCGCACCGAGACCAAGAACGTCAACTCGCTGCGCAGCGTCGAGCGCGCCGTGCGCTACGAGATGACGCGCCAGGCGGCGATCCTCGCCGAGGGCGGGTCGATCAAGCAGGAGACGCGGCACTTCCAGGAGGCCGACGGCACCACGTCGCCGGGCCGCACCAAGGAGACCGCCGAGGACTACCGGTACTTCCCGGAGCCCGACCTGGTCCCGATCGCGCCGTCGCGCGAATGGGTCGAGGAGCTGCGCAAGACGCTGCCGGAGATGCCGTCGGAACGCCGCAAGCGCATCCAGCGCGAGTGGAACCTGACCGACGAGGCACTGCGCGACCTGCTCAACGTCGGCGCGGTCGACCTGGTCGCCGCCACCGTCGAGGCGGGCGCGACCCCGGACGAGGCCCGCAGCTGGTGGGTCAACACGCTGGCGCAGGAAGCCAACTCCCGCGAGATCGAACTGGCGGAGCTGGCGATCACCCCGGCGCAGCTGGCCGAGGTCATCGCGCTGGTGAACGCCGGTGAGCTGACCAACAAGCTGGCCAAGGAGGTCGTGCAGGGCGTGCTCGCCGGCGAGGGTTCGCCGTCCGAGGTCGTCGAGAAGCGTGGCCTGAAGGTCGTCTCCGACGACTCCGCGCTCATCGCGGCGGTCGACGAGGCGCTGGCCGCGCAGCCCGATGTCGCCGAGAAGATCCGCGGTGGCAAGGTGGCCGCGGCCGGGGCGATCGTCGGCGCGGTCATGAAGGCCACCAAGGGCCAGGCCGACGCCAAGCGCGTGCGCGAACTGATCGTCGAGCGAGTCGGTGCCTGATCTCGCTTTGAAGAAGGTCACCTGGCGTGAGTGGCTCGGCCTCGCGGCCGGGCTGCTCGCGCTGGTGGCCTTGTTCCTTCCGTGGACGACGCTGACCGCCTCACGCCCGGAAATCGAGGACGCGCTGACGACGTTGCCCGCCGACGACGTCACGCGCGACGCGTGGCGCTCGGGCTTCCTCGCCTGGGCGCCGCTCTTCCTCCTGTTCTTGCCCGGCGTGGCCGTCGTGCTGTTCGGCCGAGCCGACGCCGTCCGACGCGCGGGCCTGCCGCATCTGTGGCTGATGGCGGCCATCGGCGCGCTGCTGCTGATGCTGCTCGGCTGGACCACCCTCGACTGGCAGTTCGACGCCGATCAGCGCGGGATCTTCTCCGCCGCCGGCATCGAGATCGGGACCGGGCTCGGCCGCTACCTCGGCCTGCTCGCCGCTGTCGTCTCCGCGGTCGTCGCGTTCTTCGACGTCCGCCTCCTTCGTGCCGAGACCCGTACTCGCCGCCCCTGATCGATCTCTTCGGTCGTGCGGAGAGCCTCATACGGCGTTGACAGGTGACCATTTGGTCACCTAATTTTTCCCGTATGACTCACACACGCAGGACGCTGATCACCGTGCTCGTCGCGCTCCTCTTCGGGGCACTGTTCACCGCCACACCGGCGGCCGCCGAAGAGCGCTCGCGCGTCCATGAAGGGACGATCGACGGAGCGGACTACCTGGTCAAAGTGCCGAAACGCTGGAACGGCACGCTGGTGCTCTACAGCCACGGGCTCTACGTGGAGGAATGGGGAAAGCCGGAGCAGATCATGCTGGCCACCAGACCCGAGACCGAGTCTTGGCTGCTCGATCAGGGCTACGCGCTGGCCGCGTCGAACTACAAGGGCGTTTACGGGCACGCGATCGAGGAGGCCCTGACCGATCAGATCGCCTTGCTCGACTGGTTCGAGGCCAAGGTGGGGAAACCGCGGCGGACCATCACCAGCGGGATGTCCATGGGCGCCGTGATCTCCCTGAAGCTGGCCGAGAACAACCCGGGCCGGTTCGACGGCGTCCTGACGCAGTGCGGCGAGTACGACGCGAACGGCACGTGGAACAGCGCTCTGGACATGCTTTTCGCGCTCAAGACCCTGCTGGCACCGGACGCGGACATCGACCTCGTCCGGCCTCGCGACCCGCAGGGCGCGCAGGCGGCGCTCGAAGCCGTCGTGGCCGAAGCCCAAAAGACCGAGGCCGGACGGGCCCGGATCGCGCTGGCCGGGGCACTGGGCACCGTCCCGGGCTGGGCGCTCGCGCATGAACCGGAGCCGACGGACCCCGCCGACCGTCTCGCGCAGCAGGCGTTGTGGGTCACCGGGGCCTACGTGTACGGCTACGGACCGTCCGCACGTCCCGAAATCGAGCACCGGGCAGGCGGGAACCCGTCCTCGAACGCCGGGATCGACTATCGGCGTCAGCTCGCCCGTTCCAGCGGGCTCGACCTGGTCCGGCACGCCTACCGCGCCGGAGGCGTGGATCTGGAAGCCGATCTCGACCGGCTCGCCGCGGCCCCGCGGATCTCGGCGGATCCGAAGGCGCAGGCCTACATGCACCGCTACATGGTGGCGCGCGGCACCACGCCGTCACCCGTGCTGACCGCGCACACCACCGGAGACGGCGGCGCCATCGCGGGGCAGGCCCGATGGTACGGCGACCAGGTACGGCGCAACGGCGATCCCGGTCTGCTGCGGCAGACCTACGTCAGCCGGGGCGGTCACTGCTCGTTCAACGCGGCCGAGGAGATCGTCCTGCTGCGCACCCTGCTGTCCCGAGTGGACTCCGGCCACTGGCCGTCCACCGATCCGCGCCGGCTCACCGCCGCCGCGACCGCGCTCGGCCCCGCGTATCGGCTCGTGCGGGAGCTGTTCGACCCGCAGGGCAAGGAGAAGGAGATGGCGCCGTTGTTCACCCGGTTCACGCCGCCTGCCCATCCGAGGCCGTCCAGGTGAGGCCGCTCAGTCCTTGCCGCCCCCGCCGGAGCTGGCCGACGGCGTGATGATGACGACGCGGTCGTCGCTCGAAACCGGGGTGCCGCCGTCCTTGTTGACCGTCCCGGCGAGCGCGATCTGCGGGTTGACCATGCTCATCGCGGACAACTTGCCGAAGGTCTTCGGCGGCTTGCCGACCTTGCCGTCCATGAAGACGTTGGGCTTGCCGGTCACCGCTCCGTCCGGGGTGACCGGCAGGTTCTGCAGGTTGCCCGCGATCGACGTGGTGATCGAGAGATAGCCGGTGGCGCCGACGAAATCGGCGCAGCCCGCCACCCCGGGCTTGTCGGTCCAGCTCCAGGCCGGGGTGGTCAGCGGCTGGCCGCCACGAAGCCGGTACAGGACGTCCTTGTCGGCCAGCCTGTCGGTCAGCCACACGCGGGAACCGGTCTGGTCGCGGCAGATCCCGCCGGGGGAGTGCACGCCGGTCGAGAAGACCGCCGAACCCGGTGTGGGGTTCCCCGCGGCTGGTTTGCCGGACGTGTCGATGCGCAGCACTTTCCCGGCGAGTGACGCGGGATCCGCGGCGAGTCCGGGATTGCCCGCGTCGCCGGTGGCGACCAGGAGCGCGCCCTTGGCGTCGGTGCTGATCGCGCCGCGGTTGCCGGTGGCGCCCTTCGGGATGCCGGTCAGCACCGGTTTCGGCGCCTGGCCCTTCGCCAGCCGGACGACCCGGTTGTCGTTCGGGGTGGTGATGTAGGCGAAGACGAGCTGGTCTTCGGCGAAGCCCGGGGAGAGGGCGAGCGAGGTGAGGCCGCCGTCGCCGGAGCCGTCCACGGGGACGGTCGCCCAGCCGGCCGGGTCCTTCTCCGCGGCGGCGAGCAGGATCCGGCCGCTCTTGCGTTCGCCCGCGAGCGCGCTGGGCGCGGTACCGTCACCGGGGATCGCGGCGACGGCGGCGACGGTGTCCAGGCAGGTCGCGATGACGGCCTTGTCGAAGTCCTTGCACCCCTGTGGCGGCGGGACCGGCGTCGGCGTCTGGTTCCGCCCGCCGCCGCGCCCGGGACCGGAGTCGCCCGCTTCACCGCCGGGCCCGACGTGCGGCGGGACCTCGGGGGACGGCGGGTTGACCGGGGTGAACTTCTGCCCGGCGGCGGTGTTGTCGAATTCGGCACACCCGGAGAGCATCAGCGCGCCGCAGGCCAGCATGGCCAGCGGCGCGGTCCATTTCCGCCGGTACCGGGTACGCACGGGGCAAGCCTAGGTGGGCGTACGTGAGCCACGGGTAAGAGGTACTGGCGGAGCTGAGATGTCCTCGAAAAAGTGGCATAAGCGTGAAACCCGCCATGGCCGAAGGCCCCGCTATCGCGGACGTGGGTTCACCGGCAGAGACACGGAGGTACTGGATACCGTGGTGATCATGACTGTGACCGTTCTCGTGCCCGACGAAGAGGGAGTGGCCGCGCTTTCGGAGATCGACGGCGTGCGTCCCGTGAGGTACCGCCACGGCGAGCCGGTGCCTCCCGAAGCCGCCGAGGCCGAGGTCCTCGTGACCGGTGACCGGCCCAGCGACGAGCTCTGGCGCGCACTGCCGAACGTCAAACTCGTGCAGCTGCTGGTGGCGGGTGCCGAGGACTGGGTCGGCAAGGTGCCGGACGGTGTCCTGCTCTCGACCTGCCGCGGCGCGCACGGCGGAAGCTCGGCCGAGTGGGTCGTCGCGGTACTGCTGGCGATCTACCGCGGTCTCGACGGCTTCGCCGAAGGCCTGCGGCGGAAGCACTGGGAACGCCGGACCACCGACACCCTGCAGGGCAAGCGGGTCCTCATCATCGGCGCGGGCGACCTCGGCAGGCATCTGCGCCGTCGGCTGGAGACGTTCGACGTGCGCTGCACGATGGTGGGCGCGAACGCTCGCGAAGGTGTCCACGGCGCCGACGAACTCCCCGTCCTGCTGCCCCACCACGACGTCACGGTGCTCATGGTGCCGCTCACCCCGCACACGCGGGGCATGGTCGACGCGGAGTTCCTGGCGGCGATGCCGGACGACGCGATCCTCGTGAACGTCTCGCGGGGCGCGGTCGTGGTCACCGACGCGCTCGTCGCGGAACTCGCGTCGGGACGGCTGCGCGCCGCGCTCGACGTGACCGACCCGGAGCCGCTGCCCGCCGGGCACCTGCTGTGGGACTGTCCGGGACTGCTGCTGACACCGCACGTCGCGGGCTCCGTGAGCGGGAGGCGGCAGCGCGCCTACGCGGTGGTGGTCCGGGAATTGAGCCACTATCTGGGCGGAGAGTTGCCAAAGAACCTGGTCCACGGCGAATACTGAGCAGCGTGGCGAATCTTCATGTCGGCTGTGCGATGTGGACGCACAAGGCGTGGGCCGGGCGGTTCGTCCCGCGGTCGCTGACCGCCGGGGAGCGACTGCGGGCGTACGCCGGCTGGTGCAACGCGGTCGAGGGCAACACCACCTTCTACGCGACGCCCGCCAGGGACACCGTCGCGGCGTGGGCGCGGCAGACCGGCCCCGGCTTCCGGTTCGTGGTCAAGCTGCCCAAGGTCGTCACGCACGAGCGACGGCTCGCCGGTGTCGAGACCGAGATGCGGGCGTTCCTGGACGCGATCGAACCCCTCGGCGACCGGGCGGTCCTGTGGACTCAGCTGCCCGGCTCGTTCGGCCCGCCGGACGCCGACGCCCTCGGCCGCTTCCTCCGCCGTCTCCCCGCCGGGCTCCGGCGCGCCGTGGAGGTGCGTCACCCGGCGTTCTACACCGATCCCGGTGCGACGTCGCTGCTGGAGAGGACCCTCGCCGACGCGGACGCCGAGTGGGTGCCGTTCGACACCACGGTCTTCTTCGGGAGCCCGCCGGTCAGCGAGGCCGAGCAGGACGCCTGGGCCAAGAAACCCCGGCTGCCGCGGCGGACGCGGGCGCTGACCGACCGGCCGATCGTCCGTTATCTGGGCCGGGATTCGGCCGAGGAGACCGCGCGGGGATGGGAGCCGTGGACCGAGGTGGTCGCCGGGTGGCTGCGTGACGGCCGGTCGCCGACGGTCTTCGTGCACACGCCCGACAACGACGACGCCCCGGCGCTCGCCCGCCGGTTCCACGACGACGTGCGCGCCCTGGTGCCCGGCCTCGACCCGCTGCCCGAGCCCGAACCGGTCGAGCCGGCGACCCTGTTCTGAGCCGCTCGGCCACCGGTCCGGCGGTTCGGTCGCCTGACGGGCTGGTTTCGCCTACCCTTCGCGCGTGAGCGATGACTACCAGACCAGCATGATCTCGGACGTGGCCGAGCCCGACAACGGCCCGGCCCCGGTGGAGACCAGGGGCGGGATCGACCTCGGTCTGCTCGTCCTGCGAGTGGTGCTCGGCGTGACCATGGGCGCGCACGGGCTCCAGCATCTCTTCGGCGCTTTCGGCGGGCCCGGGGTCGGCGGGTTCGCCAAGGTGCTCGGCGGCTTCGGTTACACCAGCCAGACCACGCTGCTTTCGTGGATCACCGGGATCAGCGAGGTGGTCGGCGGCGCGCTCGTGCTGGTGGGCCTGTTCACCCCGATCGGTGCCGCGGCGCTCCTCGGGGTCTGTGCGAACATCGTCTACGTCAAGTTCGGCGGCGGATTCTTCCAGCAGCAGGGGCAGGGCTTCGAGTTCGAACTCCTGCTGGGCGCGGCCTCGCTGACCGTGCTGCTCGCGGGCTCCGGGCGGATCGCGCTGGACGTCAACACCCCGTGGCGGAAGCGGCCGCTCTCGTTCGGGCTGATCGGGCTGCTGCTGGCGGCGGCCGCTTCGGTCGTGGTGCTCGTCCTCTGCCGCTGACCGCCCGCGTTCAGAGGACTGAATGCGCTCGTTCCGCCCTCGTGGAGTGAGCGAAGGGCGCATTTAGTCCTCTGAATGCGTGCTACTTGCTCGGGTCCCGGACGGCGCCGGTGTCGGCCGAAGTCGCCATCCGCGCGTAGGCCCGCAGCGCGGCGGTGATCTTCCGGTCCCGCGAGACCGGCTGCCACGGCCGCTCGCTCGCCTCCATCTTCGCGCGCCGCTCGGCGAG
This sequence comes from Amycolatopsis coloradensis, assembly GCF_037997115.1. Classification (NCBI taxonomy): domain Bacteria; kingdom Bacillati; phylum Actinomycetota; class Actinomycetes; order Pseudonocardiales; family Pseudonocardiaceae; genus Amycolatopsis; species Amycolatopsis coloradensis. The sequence goes on along the minus strand of NZ_CP150484.1, from coordinate 7,271,125 downwards.
GACGTCCTCGTCGACGAGCAGTTCGAGACGGCGCTCGTGGACGTCGAGCAGGATCCGGTCGCCGTTCTGGACCAAGCCGATCGTCCCGCCCGCGGCGGCCTCGGGCGAGATGTGCCCGACCGAGATACCCGACGAGCCGCCGGAGAACCGGCCGTCGGTGATCAGTGCGCACTTCTTGCCCAGTCCCGATCCCTTGAGGAACGCCGTCGGGTGCAGCATCTCCTGCATGCCGGGGCCGCCCGCCGGGCCTTCGTAGCGGATCACCAGCACCTCACCGGGCTGGATCTCCTTCTTGAGGATGGCCGAAACCGCCTCCTCCTGGCTTTCCAGCACCCGCGCCGGGCCCTCGAAGTGCCAGAGTTCCTCGTCGATGCCCGCGGACTTGATGACGGCGCCGTTCTCGGCGAGGTTGCCGCGCAGGATCGCGAGCCCGCCGTCCTGGGTGTACGCGTGTTCGACGTCGTGGATGCAGCCGTTCGCGGCGTCGGTGTCCAAAGAGGACCACCGATTCTCGGTGGAGAACGCCTCCGTGGTGCGGACCCCGCCCGGCGCCGCGTGGAACAGCTCGATCGCCCGCTCCGACGGTTCCTTCGCGCGGATGTCCCAAGTGGACAGCCACGACTCGAGATCCGGCGAGTGCACGGAGTGGACGTCGGTGTTCAGCAGCCCGCCGCGGTGCAGTTCGCCCAGGATGGCGGGGATGCCGCCGGCGCGGTGGACGTCCTCCATGTGGTAGTCCGAGTTCGGCGCGACCTTCGACAGGCACGGCACGCGGCGGCCGATGGCGTCGATGTCGTCGATGGTGAAGTCGACCTCGCCCTCCTGCGCGGCGGCGAGGATGTGCAGCACCGTGTTGGTCGAGCCGCCCATCGCCATGTCGAGGGCCATCGCGTTCTCGAACGCCTTCTTCGACGCGATCGAGCGCGGGAGCGCGGATTCGTCATCCTGCTCATACCAGCGCTTGCACAGTTCGACGACCGTGCGCCCGGCGTCCTCGAAAAGCGCCTTGCGGGCGGCGTGCGTGGCGAGGGTGGAACCGTTGCCCGGCAGGGAGAGCCCGAGCGCCTCGGTGAGACAGTTCATCGAGTTCGCGGTGAACATACCCGAGCACGAACCACAGGTCGGGCAGGCGGAGCGCTCCACAATGGACAGCCCGTCCTCGTCGACCTCGCTGCTGGCCGACGCGGCGATCGCGGTGATCAGGTCGGTCGGCGCCTGCGCGACGCCGCCGACGACCACGGCCTTCCCGGCCTCCATCGGACCGCCGGAGACGAACACCACCGGGATGTTCAGCCGCATGGCGGCGTTCAGCATGCCCGGGGTGATCTTGTCGCAGTTGGAGATGCAGACGAGCGCGTCGGCCTGGTGCGCGTTCACCATGTACTCGACGGAGTCGGCGATGATCTCGCGCGAGGGCAGCGAGTAGAGCATTCCGCTGTGCCCCATGGCGATCCCGTCGTCGACGGCGATCGTGTGGAACTCGCGGGCGACCCCGCCCGCCTCCTTGACCGCGCCTGCCACGATCTCGCCGAGGTCCTTGAGGTGCACGTGCCCCGGCACGAACTGGGTGTAGGAGTTCGCGATGGCGACGATCGGCTTGCCGAAGTCGCTGTCGGTCATTCCGGTGGCGCGCCAGAGCGAGCGGGCGCCCGCCGCGTTGCGGCCGTGGGTGGTGGTCCGGGAACGGAGTTGAGGCACGGCTGACTCCAAGGTTCGGGATGGGGACCAGGGCGAACGAACGCCAAACTGGTCCTACCAATCCTACTCCCCGGAATCGTCGCTCTTTTCCGGAGCCTTGGCCACGTCGTCGGTCAGCCCCGAGGGATCGGCCATGCGGCCCGCGCTGACCAGCGAAATCACCGGCAGGTGACGGGTGCGTACGGCGGGAAGGGGGATCTTGGTCTCGTCCTTCAGCACCGCCTGCACCTTCGCCTTGTCGGTGATGGCGAGGCCCTTGAGTGAGGTCCACGGCAGGTCCCGCCGCCCGAACATCGTGCGGACCTCCAGCCCCTTGGCCGTCGCCGTCGTGCGGGTCCGGATGACGAACACCGCCAGCGCGATCGGGAAGAGGTAGAGCCACTGGAGATACGGCACGTCGCCGAACGCGACAGGCGTCACACAAACGACGAGGAAAGCGATCGCCAGCAATGCCGTGTTCGGGATTTTGAAGACGGCCTTGCGGTCCTCGTTCGCCTGTTCCCGCTGCTTTTCTTCTGCCACGTCAAAGATGGTGCACCGCCGCCTCGAAGGCCCCGAACGCGGGTCGCGCGACGCACCGGAGGTGTCCAGCATGCGGAATCGCCGTCCCGCAGAGTTGACACTCTTGACGGCGACCGGCTAGCTTCACTCTCGTGACAACGCAGACCGGCCTCGTACTTCCCAAGCGCGTCGACGCTTAGGGAAGTCTCCGCTGCGTCGACGCGCGACCCTCGTGCGACCACTCCGGTCGGCGGGGGTTTTTTGTTGCCTGGAACAATTTCACTTGCCCGACCAGCCAATGAATACCCGAACGAGTGACTAGACAAGACGAGGCAAACAGCGATGACTAGTGCCACCTCGCGAGCTGAAGCGAACTCCGGTACCACCGGTGCCCGACCCAAGCCGGCGCCGCCCGCCGGGACCCCGGTGCGGGTCACGGGCGCGCAGTCGCTCGTCCGCTCGCTCGAGTCGGTGGGCGCGGAGGTCGTGTTCGGTATTCCGGGCGGCACCATTCTCCCGGCGTACGACCCGCTGCTCGACTCGACGAAGGTCCGCCACGTCCTGGTCCGCCACGAACAGGGGGCAGGCCACGCCGCCACCGGGTACGCGCAGGCCACCGGCAAGGTCGGGGTGTGCATGGCCACCTCGGGTCCCGGCGCGACCAACCTGGTCACCCCGCTGGCCGACGCGAACATGGACTCGGTCCCGGTCGTCGCCATCACCGGCCAGCAGTCCCGCGCGCTGATCGGCACGGACGCCTTCCAGGAAGCCGACATCTGCGGCATCACGATGCCGATCACCAAGCACAACTTCCTGGTCACCGATCCGGCCGACATCCCGCGCACCATCGCCGAGGCCTTCCACCTCGCCTCGACCGGCCGGCCCGGCCCGGTCCTCGTGGACATCCCCAAGGACGTCCTGCAGGAGATGACCTCCTTCTCCTGGCCGACGGAGCTGCGGCTGCCGGGCTACCGGCCCACGCTGCGCCCGCACGGCAAACAGGTTCGCGAGGCCGCCCGGCTGATCGGCAAGTCGCGTCGCCCGGTCCTCTACGTCGGCGGTGGCGTGATCAAGGCCGACGCCTCGCGCCAGCTGATGGAACTGGCCGAGCTGACCGGGATCCCGGTCGTCACCACGCTGATGGCCCGCGGCGCCTTCCCCGACTCGCACCCGCAGCACCTCGGTATGCCGGGCATGCACGGTTCGGTCGCCGCGGTCGCCGCGATGCAGCGGGCGGATCTGCTGATCGCCCTCGGCGCCCGCTTCGACGACCGCGTCACCGGGCAGCTGTCCTCGTTCGCGCCGGACGCCGCCATCGTCCACGCCGACATCGACCCGGCCGAGATCTCCAAGAATCGCAAGGCGGACGTGCCGATCGTGGGCGACTGCGCGGAGATCATCACCGAGCTGATCGAGGCCGTCCGCGCCGAGACCGACAAGTCCGCGAAGCCGGATCTGAAGGATTGGTGGACGCAGGCGAGCGCCTGGCGTGACGACTACCCGGCCGGTTACGAGTGGCCCGAAGACGGGACGCTTTCCCCGCAGTACGTCATCGAGCGCATCGGTTCCCTCGTCGGCCCGGACGCGGTCTACACCGCGGGCGTCGGCCAGCACCAGATGTGGGCGGCGCAGTTCGTGAAGTACGAGAACCCGCGCACCTGGATCAACTCCGGCGGTCTCGGCACGATGGGCTTCGCCGTCCCCGCCGCGATGGGCGCCAAGTTCGGCGTGCCGGACAAGCAGGTCTGGGCCATCGACGGCGACGGCTGTTTCCAGATGACGAACCAGGAACTGGCCACCTGCGCCATCGAAGGCGCGCCGATCAAGGTCGCCGTCATCAACAACGGCAACCTCGGCATGGTCCGCCAGTGGCAGAACCTCTTCTACTCCGAGCGGTACTCCAACACCGATCTCGGTACGCACAAGCACCGCATCCCCGACTTCACCCTGCTCGCGGAGGCGCTCGGCTGCGCCGGGCTCCGCTGCGAGACCAAGGAGGACGTCGACGCCACCATCCGGCGTGCCATGGAGATCAACGACCGCCCCGTCGTGATCGATTTCGTGGTGGGGAAGGATGCCCAGGTGTGGCCCATGGTGGCCGCGGGCACCGGTAACGACGAAATCATGGCCGTGCGCGGGATCCGCCCGCTCTTCGACGACGACGAGGTCGCCGCCGAGGCGGAGCTGAACGCCGCCACAGAAGGAGACGCCCGATGAGCGTGCACACCCTGAGCGTTCTGGTCGAGAACAAGCCCGGTGTCCTCGCGCGGGTTTCCGGACTGTTCTCCCGGCGTGGTTTCAACATCGAATCCCTCGCCGTCGGGCCCACGGAGAATCCCGAGGTGTCCCGGATGACGATCGTGGTCGCCGTCGAAGAGCTACCGCTCGAACAGGTGACCAAACAGCTCAACAAGCTGGTCAACGTCATCAAGATCGTGGAATTGGAAAAGTCCACAGCCGTGCAGCGCGAACTGCTGCTCGTCAAGGTCCGGGCCGACAACACCGTGCGCAGCCAGGTCCTCGAGACAGTGCAGTTGTTCCGCGCGAAAGTGGTGGACGTGTCGCCCGAGGCGCTCACCGTCGAAGCCACCGGCACCTCGGACAAGATCGGTGCCCTGCTGCGGATGCTGGAGCCCTATGGCATCCGCGAACTGGTCCAGTCCGGAATGGTCGCGGTCGGCCGGGGCGCCCGGTCCATCACCGCCACCTCCGCTCGATAACTTTGTAAGTCAGGAAAGGAAGTAGTACCCCTCATGGCAGTGGAAATCTTTTACGACGACGACGCGGACCTTTCGATCATCCAGGGTCGCAAGGTCGCCGTGATCGGCTACGGCAGCCAGGGTCACGCGCACTCGCTGAGCCTGCGCGACTCCGGTGTCGATGTCCGCATCGGTCTGCCCGAGGGCTCGAAGTCGCGGGCCAAGGCCGAGGAGCAGGGGCTCCGCGTGCTCACCCCGGCCGAGGCCAGCGCCGAAGCCGACCTGATCATGATCCTCGCGCCGGACACCAAGCAGCGCTTCATCTACGAGCAGGACATCGCGCCGAACCTCAAGGACGGCGACGCGCTGTTCTTCGGCCACGGCTTCAACATCCGCTACGACCTGATCAAGCCGCCGTCCAACGTCGACGTCGCCATGGTCGCGCCGAAGGGCCCGGGCCACCTGGTCCGCCGCCAGTTCGTCGACGGCAAGGGCGTCCCGGCGCTCATCGCGGTCGAGCAGGACGCCTCCGGCAACGCGCAGGCGCTCGCGCTCTCCTACGCGGCCGCCATCGGTGGCGCCCGCGCCGGTGTCATCAAGACGACCTTCACCGAGGAGACCGAGACCGACCTCTTCGGCGAGCAGGCCGTGCTCTGCGGTGGCGCCTCAGCGCTGGTGCAGACCGGTTTCGAGGTGCTCACCGAGGCCGGCTACGCCCCGGAGATCGCCTACTTCGAGGTGCTGCACGAGCTGAAGCTGATCGTCGACCTCATGTACGAGGGCGGCATCGCGCGTCAGCGCTACTCGATCTCCGACACCGCCGAGTACGGCGACCTGACCCGCGGCCCGCGCGTCATCTCGCCGGCGGTCAAGGAAGAGATGAAGAAGATCCTCGGCGAGATCCAGGACGGCACCTTCGCCCGCGAGTGGGTCGCCGAGGACGAGGCCGGGCGCCCGAACTTCACCAAGCTCGAGGAGCAGGGCAACCAGCACCCGATCGAGGAGACCGGCAAGAAGCTGCGCGACCTGATGTCGTGGGTGGACCGGCCGATCACCGAGACCGCCTAGTTGTCACCACGAAGGGGCCCTTCATCACGAAGGGCCCCTTCGTTTTGCGTATCGGAAAGCGATAGCGTGGGCACCATGAGTGAGCAGCCGGTGGACGACAAGGCCCATATCCGGCCGGACCTGGACTTGAGCGACGCGGTGTGGATCCGGGCGGAACCGGAGGGCGCGAATCTCGAGGATGCCGTCGAGTACGCGCTGGTGCCCCACACCGACGGTGTCACCTACACGGCGATGCGCCGGGCCGTCGAACCGGACGGCCACCTGCTCGTGTTCACGCCGACGGAGTGGGACGCGTTCCTGAAAGGCGTGCGGGACGGCGAATTCGACCTTCCCGCCTGAGTGAGGGGTAAGGCAAAGGTGGCCTTCACGGCACAAGCTCGGCCGCGTCACCTTGCCTTACCTCTCTATTGCAGGTCTTCAAAGGAGCCTTTGAGTCATAGAGGGCTCGACGCTGGGCCCCGGAGCGTTTCGCGGCCCTCGGTCCGCGACGGACAGCACGACCTTTCCCGTGGTCTTCCCCGCGGCGACCAGTTCTTGGGCCTTCGCGGCTTCTTCCAGAAGAAACACCGTGTCGATGGTCGGTTTGAGGTGCCCGCTGTCGACGAGTTCGGCCAGGGCGAGCAGCCCGGCGCGGTCCGGCTCGGCGAGGGTGAACCCTGCGGTGACTCCTGCGGCATCGGCCAGTTCCGGCAGCCGCTCGTCGTTCGTGCGGGTGAGCTGGACGAGCCTGCCGCCGCGGCGAAGCGTCTTGAGCGACCGCGGCCCGTACTCCTGACCGATCGTGTCGAGGACGACGTCGACGTCGCGGACCTCCTCGGCGAAATCCGTCGTGCGGTAGTCGATGAGCTCGTCCGCGCCGAGACCGCGGAGGAACTCGTGCTTGGCCGCGCTGGCCGTCCCGATCACGTACGCGCCGCGCGCCTTGGCGATCTGGACCGCGAGATGCCCGACCCCGCCCGCCGCCGCGTGGACCAGAACCCGTTGCCCCGGCTGGATGTCCGCCGTGTCGACGAGGCTCTGCCAGACGGTCAGCCCGGCGAGCGGGACCGCGGCCGCGTGCACGTGGTCCAAAGTGGACGGTTTGCGTGCGAAGTGGCGGCTCGGCGCGGCGACGTACTCGGAATACGCGCCGGCCTGGAACGGGAACGACGGCATGCCGAAGACCTCGTCGCCGGGGGAGAACAGGGACGCGCCCGCGCCGACCTCCTCGACCACGCCGGACACGTCCCAGCCGAGGATGAACGGCGGATCGCCCATCGGGCCGATGCCGCCGGTCTCGCGGGTCTTCCAGTCGACCGGGTTGACACCGGCGGCGTGCACCCGGACCAGGATCTGGGTCGGGCCGGGGGTGGGTCTCTCGATGTCGACGAGTTCGAGGACTTCGGGGCCGCCGAGGCGGTTTTGACTGATCGCTCGCATGGGTCCATTGTTCGGCGAGTGTCGTACTTTGGGCGAGGTTCAGGCGGGCCAGGAGGCGTCAGGATCGGGACAGCCTCGCTGACGGCGCAAGTGCTGGTTCGTGCGATGAAGGGGCCTTTCATAGCAAAATTTGCTGTGAAAGGCCCCTTCATNNNTGCGATGAAGGGGCCTTTCATAGCAAAATTTGCTGTGAAAGGCCCCTTCATCGCACGAGGCGGGGTGGGTCGGTGAGGCCGGTCGGGCCCCTTCGCGACGCATGCATGCGGGATCCCGCGCTCAGGCGTCCCGCAGCACCGCCAGGATCTCCGTCTGCTCGAAATGCTCGGCCCACCCCAAGGCCGACGACGCGTACAGCGAATCCTCGAGCGAAGGATCCGCCCCCACTTCCAGCAGAGCCCGCACCGCGTCCACATGCCCTCCCTGCACGGCCAGGTGCAACGCCGTGACACCTTCACCGTGCGAAAGCCCGCCGAAGGTGCCCTGGCGGTTCACCGAGGCGCCGAGCTCCGCCAAAGTCCTGATCGCCGAAGCCTTCCCCTGAGCGGCGGCCCAGGTCAGCGCCGTGCCGCGGTAGACGTCGGCGTCCACATCGGCACCTCGTGCCACCAGGGTCCGCACCGCGTCGGACCGGTCGTTCCGCGCGGCCCACGCGAGCGCCTCGTCGACGACCTCGGCCGGATCGTCGCTCGGCCGCCATTCCGGGAAACCGCTGTGCGGCCGGTGGAACTCGCGATGCGCGCCCGCCGCGGGGGAGAGCGTGCCGTCCGGCGCGAGCAACTCGTCGAGCAGATCGTCCCGGCCGAGTCCCGCCGCCACCCGGAGATTGCCGGGGGAGAGGCTGCGCGAAGCCAGCAGTTCCGCCGCCTCGCGATGGCCCCAGAACAGCGCGACCACCAGCGGTGTCCCGCCGTCGCCGCGGGCGGGAACGTCGACCGGCGCGCCCGCGTCGAGCAGCATCGTGACCAGCAGCGGCAGCCCGGCGTACCCGGCCTGGTGCAACGCCGTCCAGCCGTGGACGTTGGCCGACGCCGGATCGGCGCCGTGATCGAGCAGGATCCGGCACAGCCGCTCGTCGCAGGTCGCGGCGGCCATGCCGAGCAGGTCGTTCCCGTTCTTCCCGTGTGCGTGGACGAGGGTGGGCAGGTCACCGATCAGGCGCGCGAGCCCGGCGAGGTCTCGCGCGTCGATCAGTTCCCGTGCCTTCTCGAAGGCGAGTTCAGCCGGTGACGTCACGCTCCCGCACGCTACCCCCGACCCCCGACAGAACCCGCCATTCGGTCAGCGGGATCCGGTCGTCCTCGGTCAGCACCTGCAGGCAGACGTGATCCGCGCCCGCGTCCAGATGCGCCCGCACCCGGGCGTCGATCTCGTCCTCCCCGACGGCGACCAGCGCGTCCACAAGGCGGTCGGAGCCGTAGTCCTCCTCGGTGAACCCGAACCGCCGCAGATTCGCCCGATGGTGGGCGGCCAGGTCCAGGTACATCGACACGTGCCGCCGTGCGATCTCCCGGTCCGATCCGAGGACGACGGCCTGCTCGACGGCGAGGAAGGCCGAAGGTCCCATGGCCTTCCGCGCCAGCGCCGTGTGCTCGGCAGGGACGAAGTACGAATGCGCCCCATCGGTGCGTTCCGCGGCCAAGGCGAGCATCCTCGGCCCCAGTGCGGCCAGTAGCCGCCGACGAGGGGAGTCCGGTGTGGACAGATCGGTCTTGTCCATTTCGTCGAGATAGCCGCGCATCGCCTCCAGCGGTTTCGCGCCCGGCAGATGACCGCCCAGCCCGAGGGTGAACCTGCCCGGATAGGCCTCCGCGAGGGTCCGTTCGGCGGCGGCCGCGGCGACGGGTGCGCGGTGGGAGAACCGCGCGATACCGGTGGCCACGGTCAGCCGGGACGTCGCCGCCAGCAGCAGCCCTGCCTGTGTGAACGCCTCCCGTCCCAGGTACTCCCCGAACCACAGCGTGTCGAAGCCGAGTTCTTCGACTTCCGCGGCCGCCTCGCGGACCTCGCCGATTTGCTTGCCGTCGAACGAGAACGTCCAGATCCCGACGCTCATCGGGTCACCTCCGCCAGCGCCGGGGCGAGCCGTTCCAGCTGGTCCACCATGGACTGAAGATCGTCCCCGGCGGGATGGACGAGCACGGTGTCCGCGCCGGCGTCCACGAGTTCCTTGATCCGCCCGGCGATCCGCTCTTCGCCGCCCCACGCGGTCAGCCCGTCCACGAGCCGGTCGCTGACGTCGTCGATGTCGGCGTCGGTGTAGCCGAGCCGCTTCCAGCCCTTGAAGTAGTGCGGGACGCCGTACTGCTTCATCAGCCCGATATCCCTCGCCACGCTCTCCCTCGCCTGCTCGCGTTCGCCGAGAAGAATCGAATGGGTGGGGATGAGCAGTTTGTCCCGGCCGAGGATCTCGCGGGAGTACGGCGTGTGCTCGAAGGGCTGGGCGAACGGGTGCGCGCCGTCCGTCAGCTCCCGCGCGAGTTCGAGCATCTTCGGCCCGACGGCGGCGAGGACGCGCGGAAACGGTACCGGCGCGGGGAATTCCTCCGCCGCCGCGGACATGGCCGTGAGGTAGTCACGGGTCTGTTCGAGCGGCCGGTAGTCCGAGCCCGCCTTCGCCGCCTGATACGAGTGCCCGATCCCGACGCCGAGTACGAACCGGCCCGGGAATGCCTGCGCGAGCGTCCGCCCGCCGCTGTGGGCGGTGTACGCGGGCCGCGACCAGATGTTCGCGATCCCGGTGCCGACCACCACCCGTTCGGTGGACGCGAGCGTGATGGCGCTGTACGCGAACAGCTCCCGGTTCCCCGGCCCCTCGCCGCCCCACACGGTGCGGTAACCCAGCTCTTCCAGGCGTCGTATCGCCCGCCGTTCCTCGTCCGGGGTCGGCATGAACATGCCGACCGGTAGCCAGACACCCACCGGGCCCAGCCGCTCCCGGGTTTCGTCGATCAACGTCATTCGTGTCTCCCCAGCTAACATGAGGCAGCCTCCGCTTACGTCGTCCGACTATACGGAGGCTGCCTCCGATTTGTCGAGACTAGGCTCGGGAGCGCGATGGACACCGAGAAGAAGCCGCTGCGGGCGGACGCCCGGCGCAACTACGAGCGCCTCCTCGAAGAGGCAAGACGCGCCTTCGCCGCGCACGGGGTCGAGGCGTCCCTGGAAGAGATCGCGCGCCGGGCCGGTGTCGGCATCGGAACGCTCTACCGGCACTTCCCGACACGGGAGGTTCTCGTCGAGACGGTTCTTCGCGAAGGCTTCGACACGCAGGCCGCGGCGGCCCGCGAACTCTTGGACTCCCCGGAGCCGCTGAACGCGCTGAAGGCCTGGCTCGCCGGGATGGGTGAACAGTCGGCGCGCTACCGCGGACTGCCCGAACTGATGGTCGACGTCCTCAACGACGAGACCTCGCCGCTCTACGCGTCCTGTCACGCCATGCGGGACCAGGTGTCCCACCTGGTGGAAAGGGCGAAGGCCGTTGGGGAGCTCCGGGCGGACGTCACAGTGCCCGAAATCCTGGTGATGCTGCACGCGCTTTCCTGGGCCAGTGAACACCTTTCGGGTGACAAGGGCCTCGAACGCCTCCTCGATCTCGTTTTCGCCGGATTACGGGCGAGTTAACAATCCCCTGTCACCAGGTCTAAACTGCGGCGCAACCGGGCACAACGGCGTGACCGTCAACAGTGAGTCGCAGGCACAGACCAGATAGTGGGAGCCGTATCGTGACCAAGCCGAACAAGCCCGTCGTCCTCATCGCCGAGAAGCTCGCGCCCTCCGTGTTGAGCGTCTTCTCCGACGAGGTCGAGGTCCAGCATGTGGACGGCACGGACCGCCCCGCGCTGCTCGAAGCCGTGAAGACGGCGGACGCGCTGCTCGTGCGGTCCGCGACGAAGGTCGACGCCGAGGTCCTCGGCGCCACCACCTCGCTCAAGGTCGTCGCCCGCGCCGGCGTCGGGCTGGACAACGTCGAGGTTCCCGCCGCCACCGAACGCGGTGTCCTGGTGGTCAACGCGCCGACGTCGAACATCGTCTCCGCCGCCGAGCACGCCGTCGCGCTGCTGCTCGCCGTCGCCCGCCGGGTCCCGGCCGCGGACCAGAGCCTCCAAGGCGGCGCGTGGAAGCGCAGCGCCTACTCGGGCGTCGAGATCCAGGGCAAGACCATCGGTGTGGTCGGCCTCGGCAAGATCGGCCAGCTGTTCGCGCAGCGGCTCGCCGCGTTCGACACCAAGCTCATCGCCTACGACCCCTACGTCTCGGCCGCCCGCGCCGCGCAGCTCGGCATCGAGCTGGTCACGCTGGACGAGCTGCTGGAGCGCGCCGACGCGATCTCCATCCACCTGCCGAAGACCCCGGAGACCAAGGGCCTGATCGGCGCCGAGGCGCTGAAGAAGACCAAGCAGGGCGTCATCATCGTCAACGCCGCGCGCGGTGGCCTGATCGACGAGCAGGCGCTGGCGGACGCGGTCAGCTCCGGCCACGTCGGCGGCGCCGGTATCGACGTGTTCGTCACCGAGCCCACCACCGAAAGCCCGCTGTTCGGCCTGCCGAACGTCGTCGTCACCCCGCACCTTGGCGCCTCGACCGCCGAGGCGCAGGACCGTGCGGGCACCGACGTCGCGAAGTCCGTGCTGCTCGCGCTGCGCGGCGACTTCGTGCCGGACGCGGTGAACGTCGCGGGCGGCGGCACGGTCGGCGAGCACGTCCGGCCGTACCTCTCGCTCACCCAGAAGCTCGGTACCGTGCTGACCGCGCTGAACCCGAAGGCCCCGGCCTCGGTCACCGTCGTGGTCAAGGGCGAGCTGTCCACCGAGGACGTCAGCGTGCTGCCGCTCGCGGCCGAGCGCGGCGTGTTCTCAGGCGTCGTCGAAGACCAGGTCACCTTCGTGAACGCGCCGCGCGTGGCCGAAGAGCTGGGGGTCCAGGTCGATCTGGTCACCGAGACCGAAAGCCCCAAGTTCCGCAGCCTGGTCACCGTCCGCGCGGTCCACGCCGACGGCACGACCCTTTCGGTGTCCGGTTCGGTCACCGGCAAGGACGAGGTCGAGAAGCTGGTCGAGGTCAACGGCCGCCACTTCGATCTGCGCGCCGAAGGCAACGTGCTGCTGCTCGAGTACCCGGACCGCCCCGGCATCATGGGCCGCGTCGGCACGCTGCTCGGCGAGGCGGGCCTCAACATCGAGGCCGCGCAGATCAGCCAGACCACCGACGGCGCGGACGCGGTCATGCTGCTGCGCGTGGACCGTTCCGTCGACTCGCACCTGCTGGAGCCGATCGGCGCCACCGTCGGCGCGCACACCATTCGCGCCGTCAACTTCGGCTGACCCACAATGCGCGTGAGGGCCCCCTTCCCTCGGCTCAGCCGTCGGGCACGGCGATCGGCGACACCCCGTCGTGCTTCGACCGCCGGGCGACCGGCNCCCTCGGCTCAGCCGAGAGAAGGGGGCCCTCACACGCATTTCGCAATTAGTCGACTAACTGTGGTTGTTGTGTGTGCGGGGTTCGCGAGAACGCAGAGCAAGATTCAATAACGGTGAAAAATGCCTACTGAAGTCGGGCTGGTCCCCCGATAGGTTCTTCCGGCGAGGCCGAACCATCGCGTCGTCAAGGGCACGGCGCGGCGCCGGGGCTCACCGTCGGGGGTGTGTTCGAGCGGCAGGCAGGTTCCGAGTCCAGGCCTCGAGTGAGGGCACGTACTCATGAACAGATCCCGCGTACCCCGATGGGCGATCCGCTCGTCGGCCGCGGTCTTCGCCGCGTTGCTCGTGACGTCCGTGACCGGGGCGTCCGCGGCCGCGCAGGATGTCCCCCTCGCGGACGGCGTCACGCCGGCGAAGATCGACCGTAACGGATTCCAGGGGAAGGTCGAGCCGAAGCTCAAGGCCGCCCAAGGCAAGATCACCGCCTTCGTCGAGCTGGCCAAGCAGCCCGCCGTCGACGCCTTCAACGCCGAGCAGAACAAGGGCGCAGGCAAGGAACAGGCGAAGAAGGCCGCGAAGGACGCCAAAGCCGACGCCGCCGCGACGGTGAACTCCGTCGTCGGGCAGCTCAAGGCCGCCGACGCCGGCACCCAGCTGGTCACGCAGACCGCCAACGCGGTCGCCGGCGCGGTCGTCACCGCCGACGCCGCGAAGATCCGCGAGCTGGCGAAGCGGCCGGACGTCGTTTCGGTCAAGAAGGTCGTGCCGAAGACCCGCACCAACTCCAGCGCGGTCCAGCTGACCAACACGCTCGCCTCCTGGCAGCAGACCGGCCGCTACGGCGACGGCATCCGCGTCGGCGTGATCGACGACGGCATCGACTACACCCACGCCACCTTCGGCGGCCCGGGCACGGCCGAGGCCTACAAGGCGATCAACCGCGACCAGGCCACCCCCGCCTTCCCGACCGACAAGGTCGTCGGCGGTATCGACCTGGTCGGCGACGCCTACGACTCGGGCAGCGACGACCCGGCCCTCAACACCCCGAAGCCGGACCCCAACCCGATCTCGTGCGGCCACCACGGCACGCACGTCGCGGGCACGGTCGCCGGATTCGGTGTGGACGAAGCGGGCAAGACCTTCACGGGCGACTACAAGAAGCTGAACAAGAAGAAGATCGAGGCGATGCAGATCGGCCCGGGCACCGCGCCCAAGGCCCTGCTGTACGCGATCAAGGTCTTCGGCTGCGACGGCTCGACCAACGTCACCTCGCAGGCGCTCGACTGGTCGCTCGACCCGGACGGTGACGGCGACTTCACCGACCACCTCGACGTGGTCAACCTCTCGCTGGGCGGCGACTTCGCCACCCCGGACGACCCGGACTCGCTGTTCGTGCGCAAGATCGCCGCGAACAACGTCGTGCCGGTGTTCTCCGCGGGCAACGGCGGCGACCTCAACGACGTCGGCGGCGCGCCGGGCAACACGCCCGAGGCGCTGACCGTCGCCAGCAGCCGTGACGCGTCCGTCCTGCGCGACGCCGTCGAAGCCGTCGCTCCCGACGGCGTGAAGGGCGCGAAGACCGGGCAGTTCAGCCAGAACTACGCGACCTACGACACGCTCGACGTCACCGCGCCGGTGGTCACGCTGTCGGCCGACAACGCCGCCGGCTGCAAGCCGTACTCCGAAGCCGACAAGGCCAAGGCCGCGGGCAAGATCGTATTCCTCGAATGGGATGACAACGACGCGACCCGCGCCTGCGGTTCGGGCGCCCGCTCGAACAACGCGCAGGCCGCCGGTGCCAAGGGCGCGCTGTTCTCGTCGACGCTGGAGCACTTCTCGGCCGGTATCGCGGGCAACGCGGCCTTGCCGACGTTCCAGCTGACCGGCAGCGCGACCGCCTCGGTCCGTCCCGCGGTGGCCGCGGGAACGCTGCAGGTCCGCATGACCGGCAAGGGCCGCGTGTCCGTGCCGACCACCGACCAGTCCATTGTGGACACCCCGAGCTCGTTCACCTCGCGTGGCGGGCGTGGTCCGGCCGTCAAGCCGGACGTCGCGGCGCCCGGTGACTCGATCGCGTCCGCGCTGAGCGGGAGCGGGGCCGGTCGCCTGGTCATCTCCGGCACCTCGATGGCGGCTCCGCACACCTCGGGTATCACCGCCCTGATCCGTCAGGCGCACCCGGACTGGTCGGTCGAGGAGGTCAAGGCCTCGGTCATCAACACCGCCGGCCACGACATCCGCGACGCGTCGGGCCGCGTCTACGGGCCGCAGCGCGTCGGCAGCGGCCGGATCGACGCGAAGGCCGCGCTGGACAACCAGGTCCTGGCCTACGTCGTCGACAACCCCGGCTTCGTCTCGGTCAACTTCGGCGTCGTCGAAGCGGGCGGGCCGGTCACCCTGACCAAGACGGTCAAGGTGGTCAACAAGGGCATCAAGCCGGTCGAGTACTCGGTGGGCTACGAAGCTGTGAACGCGCTCCCCGGTGTCGAGTACACAGTGGACAAGCCGACGGTGAAGCTGAGCCCGCGCGGTATCGCGCTGGTCAAGGTGACCCTGAAGATCGCCGACCCCAAGGCGCTCCGCAAGGTCATCGACCCGACCATGGCGACCACGCAGGTCGGCCTCGCCCGGCAGTTCGTGGCGGACGCCTCCGGCCGGATCGCGTTCACCCCGAAGAGCGGCACGACCGTTCCGCTGCGGCTTTCGGTGTACTCCGCGCCGAAGCCGGTCTCGGCCATCAACACCCCGGGCAACGTCAACTTCGGCGCCGGTCAGACCCAGGCCGTGCTGAACCTGACCGGCAAGGGCGTGGACCAGGGCACCGGTGCGCAGCGGTACCGCTCGCTGATCAGCGTGCTCGAACTGCAGGCGGAATCCCCGCAGCTGCCCGAGTGCGACGGCGACGTCACCACCGACTGCACCCTGAACCAGACCGCCAAGGGCGCCGACCTGCGCTACATCGGCGCCGCGTCGACGGCTCCGCTGGCCAAGGCGCAGGGTGAGCCGGAGAACGCGTTGCTGGCCTTCGGTCTCACCACCTGGAGCGACCTGGCCAACCTGGGCAGCAACACCTCGCCGTTCGTGGACATCGACACCACGGGCGACGGACAGCCGGACTTCGAAACCTATGTGACCAAGGTGACGTCCACCGATGTCCTCGTTGCGGTCACCGTGGCGCTGAAGCCGGGCTTCCCGCAGGTGGACATCCAGCCGATCAACGGCCAGCTCGGCGACGTCGACACGAACGTGTACGACACCAACGTCGTCGTGCTGCCGGTGAGCATCGCGGCGCTGGGCATCGACCCGAACGCCGCGTCGCACAAGATCAGCTACACGGTCGGGACCTCCGGGTTCTACGCGGCGCCGGGCGCGGACTCGTCGACCATCGACTACGTCGGCACGCCGCTTTCGTTCGACGCCTTGGCTCCCGCGTACACCGTCCAGGGCGGCGGCGACTCCGCGCTGGGCTACGTCGCGAAGCCGGGCACGGCGCTGGTGGTCAACCGCAACGCGGCCGCGCAGGACACCGTGCTGGGCCTGCTGGCGATCGAGCACCACAACGCCTCGGGCAACCGGGCGAGCGTGGTGAAGATCCAGGCGAACAACGGCAACGGCGACACGGGTGTCGACCGGCCGGGCAACGGCGGGCGGCACACCGGACGTCAGCCGATCGGTGTGGGCTGACGCGGTAGTGCGGTAGTCCGCGTTCGATGAGGTGAGGGGACGCCCTGGCGGCATGCTTTCCGCCGGCTCATTCGCCAACGTCGCCTGCAGACCCCGCAACACCTCGTTGCCGCACTCGTACAGCAGCGAACCGGTGTCCAACGACCCGGTGAACACCGGCCGGACCTCGTCCTCGGGCGCGCCGTACCGGGCGCTGCGCTGCCAGGACGCCCGCAACCGCGGCGCGATCACCGCATTCGCGCTCTCCACATCGACCTCCCGGGACGCCACAGCGCGTTCGGACCTTCGCCCAGCGTACGTCCGCGGTCATTGCCACACAGGCCCGCCGGTGTCTCA